>DAJW01000084.1 GCA_002496485.1 Euryarchaeota archaeon UBA36 | reverse complement strand
TGGACATTCTTTGCGATTGGTTTGAATCTAAAGGTGTTAGGATAAGGCGTCAAACTGAGATGGTTTCTGAGCAAAAATTGGAACATGGGCGACCTGTTAGAACGCCGGATATATTATTGCTAGATCTTGTAGAAATTAATGGAAAACCAATTGCTTGGATTGATGCGAAACATTTCTATGGTGCTGATGTCGACTTTCAAAGAAAAAAAATGGTTAAACAAATGAATAGATACATCGAAGAATGGGGTTCAGGGGCAATTGTCTATCGTCATGGATTTAGTGAAAATCTTTTCATCCCTGGCTGCACTTTACTAGATGCGAATGCACTGGATTTATCTTCTCTTGAAGACCCTTCATCCTGAAATTTTTGTTATCTTAGTTCCAATTCCAATTTGTTCTAACTCTTTTGAGATTTGTTCTAATTCATTTTTCTTGAGTGGATTTGTTAATTTTCTTGGTAAAATTACCAGTGAAATGCCAAGCATACAAAGGCGTATGCTAATTTTTGCTTGCAATTCCAATTCTCTAACAACATCTCTGGTTTTGGATAGTAGTTGTTTCCTTTCAACTTCTTCAAGTAACTCTGATTGTTCAGCGAAATTTCTTGATTGTGTTAAAATTTGATCCCATTGTTCATGATTCCAGGATTTAGTTTTCATGCTATTAATTGCAGTAATTCCTGCACGCGTAATTTTCTTCTGCCAGTTAGGGTCATCGATATATTTCGATGTATGTCTTTCTTCCGAAGGCTGCCAAGCTAACAATATCTGTTGAGGACATGGGAAACCTAGTGCTCTTCCTGAAGCACCTGGCGCACCTGCCTGAATACGAATCTCAACTCCACCAGCAGAAATACCCAATACATCTCCTAAACCAGAACCATGTAATCTCTCAATACGGTGACATAATCGTAAATACTGTCCTGAAAGTCCCACACCTGTCAATTCTCTAAAAGCATAAGCAACAGCAATAAGGCCTGCAGCAGACATACCAAATCCCTGACTTGTAGGCAAATCTAACTTAACTTCAATCTTGTATGATGAAATCCTATCCAGTAATTTTGCATGTCGTAATTCTTCTACAAGGTCAAAATACATCTGTGTTGAGTCAGAAATTTCTACTCCGTCCATATCCTCTACTCTAACCACAATTCGTCCATCTTCAATTATCATTTCGCTATCTAAACTAGAGCCTGCTGAAAATTGCTGCTCTTTTCGACCTTGTCCAGATTTTGTTTCTGTGACTGAAACTCTAACACCATGATCGATATTCAATCCGATTCCTCTACTACCCTGATTTCTCAATAACCTACCATCCTTTTCAATGGTAAAAAGTAGGGTGATATGTCCACCGATGATAGTGTCGTACATATTCTTCTAATTCGATGCAGAAGTACAATAGCCATGAATACTGTGATGAAAATTTAACATTTCAGTCGATTTTGACTAAAATTTGAGGATAGGTTTTCAAAATGTTGAACCTCTAGCCTCATTCATGGCAGATAGTAAATCTCTTCCTCATGACCGTGGCCACTTGCTGTGGACTGCCGATGAAGGCCCTAGTCGTATGTTATTATCTAGCATGGATAGATGGATTAACACAATTCTGGCTGATGATGGTATTGAAATGCCATTTATGGGAGGAAGTAATGACGTAAATGCAGTAATTTTAGCCAAAGGAAGCGGAATTATCGTAGGAACATCGATGGTAGACCATCTTATCCAGATATGGGCGCCTTCGGTTCAAATTACATGGTTTGCTAAAGATGGAAAAAAAGTCTCCAATGGAGATGAAATTGCAGAAATAAGTGGTGATAGAGACACTCTGCTTACTATCGAGAGAAGCATTCTAAATATTCTAGGCCAACTTTCCGGTATTGCGACAGAAACAAAAAGATGGACTGCATTAGCAAAAGGCCAAATTGCATGCACAAGAAAAACAATTTGGGGACTGTTAGACAAATGGGCAGTTCATATGGGAGGAGGTTTAAGTCACAGGCTTAATAAAAATGAAGCTATGATGATTAAAGAGAATGATCTTGCCTCAATGTATCAAGAATTAGGTGATAATTCCTCTAGAATCGCTCACTTCCTCCAAGAAGTTGACATTAACACATGTGGAGCATTTTTAGAAATTGAGACTCGAGAACAAAAAGAGGCTTTGACTGCTGCTGCTATTTGGAATCAAAAAGAAATTGATGATAAGCCTAAGCTCGTCATAATGCTAGATAACTTTGGACCTGAAAAGAGTAAAGATACTGCTGCGCAAATGGTTGACATGGGTGTTAGAGATTGCGTAATTTTAGAGGCTAGTGGAGGAATCGTATTTGACAGTCTAAAAGATTGGTATGAATGTGGACTAGACGTCCTATCTACAAGTTCTTTGAATCGTGGAGTTTCTCCACTTGATATCTCTATGATATTTAGATAATCAGGTGATAAAATGGATGATTTCGCTGCAGATCCTAGTCACCCGAGATATCAATCATTGCTTAAGCGACATCAGTTAGAAAAAGCAGCAGAGAAAGGTATGTTAGCAGGAAGCGCACTAATCGCTCATGGAAGGGGGGAGGCTTATGATTATCTTCTTGGTGAACAAACTATTCCTTCAGCAATGTTAGCAACCGAGTTCGCATTGAATCAATTAATAAACGCCAAAAAATGTGTAATAAGTCTTAATGGAAATACTACCGCGTTAGCAGGAATTGAATTGATGAAAATAGCATCTGCCATCGATTGTCCAGTAGAAGTAAATATTTTCTACAGAACACCTGAAAGGATGAAGGTTTTATTGGAACATCTAGAATCAATAAATGAAAAATTCGGATTGAATGTCAAAATTCTCGGTGCAAATCCTGATTCACTAATTCCTGGATTGGAAGGCCCGAGAGCTAAATGCTGCAAAGATGGAATATTTTCTAGCGAAGTCATTCTAGTCCCACTTGAAGATGGTGACCGTTGCGAAGCATTGGTAGCGATGGGAAAAACAGTAATTGTCGTCGACCTAAATCCACTCTCTCGTTCATCTCGAATGGCGAGTATTACAATTGTAGATGAAATATCTAGAGTTGCTAGAAATATGCTTTCTTTGATTGAAAATGATGATCAGTTGAACGATGGGGAAAATTATGAGAATGCTAAAACTATACAAAAATCAATTCTGTACATAACAAAATCTCTTTCCGAAAAATATGATTTACAGATTTAATCGCTATTGAAAATTTTTGACGGCGGAAGACTTTTATTGACACTGATGTACTGATTATCGAGGAGAATGGTGAGAGAACCCGATATTAATCCTACTAAAAAAGGAACTTTTGGCACTAGTATTTCATTTGATTTAGAAGAGGCTCCTGCTCCACAAAGGCGTTCTGCTCGTAGAGATTCAAAACCTAAAGAAAAGAATATCTTAAACACTGATTCTTCAGAAATTAACTGCCCTGGTTGCGGTCATAGTATAGATGAGGGCGAATGGCTAGACGCAATTGTTGGTTTTGTATCTGGTGCACGCGATTTTGAAATTGGTAACCCGGTTAGAGCGAGAATTGTTCAAACATTAAGAAATGAAGCAGCTAGAATGAAAACACCTAGTGCAAGAGAAGATTGGGAATTAGCAATTGTAAAAAGGTTGATGAGTGAAATAGAGAGAATTGTTCAGGCTGAAATTAACCGGAATAATAATGAAAACATAGGCCACTCTACTGTACTCGAAGAACAGGAACGTGAAGAATTAATTAGGGCTACTGAGGCACATGTCAGACAGACAATGGCCTATGAAATTCAAGAACAGTTGATAACTGAATTACAACCTCAAATTGAAGCACAGCTTCGCGAACAAATCGAACAAGAAATGTGGGCCCAATTTGAACATGAGTGGAAAAATAGGATGAATAATTAAATTATTTGATTTTTCAAACCGAGTCTTCATAGGCTGTCACGATTCAAACAGTGTTATGAGAGAGGACCGGCTTCATATTGAATCAATGCCCGAAGAAATTCAAACTCTCTGTGAAGTAATGACTGGAATAGACCCTAATTGGACTTTAGAAGAATGGTTAATTCAACAATCCAAGATGGCCTTAGAATTAGTTTCAGTAGACCTTAACCGTGAAAAAATAAAATCTGAACAACGCCTAAAAAGGCTGCAAGACCTATCTAAAAGAATTAGAAATGATAATAATAATACAAAAGACTCTAATCAAAAAAATCTCTTTGATTGCTTTGATTTAGATTATGATAAGTCAATGTTGGGTTTGGGTTCAAGAGCAGTTGAAAATGATATTTCGGAAAGTGGTGATTCACATCCTGCCAATACATTCCTTGAATTATTACCAGATTCACAAGGAGATGATCCTTTACTGGCAGTAGCTTGTCAATTATTACTTATGGCCATCGAAAAAGAAATCGCTAGAGGTGAGCCGGTTGCAACATTAGAAACAATTGTATTAGAAATGGATGCTAATGGTGTATCATTTGAAGAAATTGATGAGGCGATTGAATACTTGCTTATGAATGGCTCAATAATTGAAGTCGATGATGATTGTTTCATTTCAATCTAAGTTTTCATTTATTGGGATTATTATGACAACTACACGTAAACAAGCTGCACAAAGGCTTTTGGACACCTTTGAATCTGAAAAAAGAATGAAATTTAGGGTCATTTTCGCATCAATTCAAGCAGTTATTATTTCTGTAATTATTGGTTACTTAACATCTTGGCATTTCGGACTTGCTGCATTCTTAGTAATGGGTTTACTGATTCAATTTGCATATGATAGAATGAGCAATTCAATAAAGTCAAGTAAATTAACAGCAATAAATGCTCTGAGGTGGAAAGAAGAAAGTTTAGAAAAAGAAGACTTGATTGACACGCTAAATTCGCTAATAAATAAAGGATGAGAATATGGAAACTAATTCTGATTATGATTTATTTATCAATCGAATTACAAAACTGAATCTTTATTTGATAAGTTCTAGTTTATTGTTAACTATTTTTGTAACAATTACGATAATTTTTCTATCACCTAATCTAGCCTATAATTCAATTATAATTTTAGTATATTTGATAATTTTTGGAATCAATTATTCAGTCACTAACAAGATAAAAAAACAACAGATTGTTGATTTTGCAAGGTTATTTGAAATTGATATTGATGACAATTATGATGAACTAAACAACACAATCTCCATGTATAAAAAGGGAGAATTTGAAAA
>DAJW01000059.1 GCA_002496485.1 Euryarchaeota archaeon UBA36 | reverse complement strand
TCCCTCGCGAGTTCAAATCTCGCCCTCGGCGCCATTAATTACTTTAATTTTAGAAATTTTTCCTTTTTATTTATGGTTTAACTTATGCGGAGAATACCAGTCTGAGGCATATGGATGGTCAGCCGGAAGCTTTGACGACTGACAATAAAGACACAATTGAGATGATTAGATTAAGTGATTTTCCAATAAATAATAATCTATCAAAAATCAATAAAAAATTGGATTTTTTTACTCCAATCATAACAGAAATTCAATATCAGACCTATCAAATTAAGACATTTTGGGGGAGAAATGAGTTTTTGATAATTAGCCTAGGCTTTTTTACTATTTTACTTGGATCTTGGGATTTGGGAATTGGAGAATTATCTGGCGGTGGAGATTACAATAGATCGGGATTATTCGGTAGCGAAAGCGGATTTCTTCAAATAGAGGATTTTGCTTTAATCTTAGCACTATTGTCTAGCATATCATGGATTGGTTATTTTTCACTTATGTGGATATATTATCCAATAATGAGAGAAAACTTAGTGTATTTATTGTTGAGTTCTATTATCATCCAATTAGGATATATTAGATCTCATGCAGAATCTCCAGATTTTCCAGTAGAATCTTCTCTTTCTTCAATAATATACATTTTAGTAGTTAATTTGATAGTTTTTTTCCTTGCCGGATTTGTAGTACATAGGGCTGTTTTAGAGACGCGTGATATTCATGTTAAGCAAAAACACTCTCACCCTGACCCTAGAATTTTTGAGAACGGAAAGTTAGATCATAAACTAAGAATTTGGACATTTTCACTAATTTTATGGGTGATATTTCTCAATATTAGTTCTTGGTCCGGTTCACATTCGGTCTCCCCTAGTCCAGGAGATTTGGATTTTAGCTATTCATTAGTGATTTTTTATATCATTACGGGAATGATTTCTATGGTTTTGTTTCTAAACATCATTTGGTATCCACAATTTATGCTTGGTAGCTCTGAAGAAAGCATACTTTCATCTCGAGCAAGAGTAATATCTGGGACTATAATTGTTGAAGAAGAGTTTGAGAGAGGTAAGTGTCCAGTTTGTAATCAAGAAACTACGGTGAGGAAAGATAGTGATGGATTGATTACTATTCCTTGTAATTCAAAGGATTGTGGCGGAAGTGGAGAAATAGGCACTAAGTGTGAAGAGTGTGGTGAGGAGATTTCTGCTAGAATAGTTTGTATCAATTGTGGATCTGATAGCCCTGTCGGGAGTCATTTTGGTAGAGTGGATGCTTGGTGAAACAAAAATTGATTAATACCCTAGATGAGAGGATATAATGGACATTGATAAACCAGATATTATTGATTCGGAAACGGATATATCAATTGTTGAAGAGAATCAGAAATTAGAAAAAGGGGATACAAATGATTCTGTAAGAACCATAGAAGAAATAATTTTTAATTCTGATTCTGCCATATATTCAATAATCTCAATTTGCATATCTCTAATAATTCTTTTAGCTGCAGGAATTGGGATAATAAATTACTGGAATGATTCGGAAATTGGGATAATTGGTGGACCACCATCGGCACTGCTTGTTTGGGAAAATGAATACAGAGAATTGACTGGTGTTGAAATGGTAAATGATTTGGACGGTTCGGGAGTAATATTATGTATTGTTGACTCTGGAATTGATTTGGATCACCCAGATTTCAAAGATTTAGAATTGGCTGGTTGGTTTGATGCTGTTAATGAACAATCTCAGCCTTATGATGATGAGGGGCATGGGACAGCTATGGCTGGAATTATTGTAGCAAATGGTGGATTTGAAGGTATATCTCCCGGCGTGGAATTACTGGTTGCAAAGGCAATCGGAGATGATGGCGTGGGTAGTGATGAATTTGTCTCGGATTCTGTTGATTGGTGTGTTACTGAAGGAGCAGACATTATTTCTTTAAGCTTAGGAGGTAATCAGGGATTTGGTTCTGGATTTTTTACTACGGATTCTTTAGAACAATCTGTAGAAAATGCGTTAGATAGTGGTATTTTCGTAGTTGCTGCAGCAGGGAATGATGGATTAGATGACGATGGAGATGTAGAATCTCCTGGATCTGTCGAAGATGTGATTTGTGTTGGCGGAGTTAATAGGAATGGCAATATATGGTCAGGAAGTTCTAAGGGCGATAATGATGGAAGATTCTTTTCGACTAATCCAATTCTTCCAAGAAGCAATCCAGATAAAAAACCAGAATTAGTTGCTCCGGGAAATGAAGTTCCTGTTCTGATGGCAACGGGAATTGGTAATGATGCCTATTGGGGGTGGTCTAGTGGCACCTCTGCCGCGACAGCATGGGTGAGCGGGGCAATTGCCCTATTCTTAGAAAATAATACAGAATTCCAAAGTGAGAATACGGGTGACAGATCGGCAATAGAGAACTTGAAGATGATGATAATGCAAAATTCACAGATGAGTGAAGGTCAGAGCGGCCATGATGATTACTTTGGATATGGAATCCTGAGAATAGACAAACTCATGAATGTAGCCTGACTTACTCTCATTCTTTCTTAATTAAAACAGCTAGCGTTCCACCGGATACTTCCGTGAATCCGATAGAATGGTAATCATGAACGTATTTTACCAGTTTGATCCATTTATTGAAAGAATCTACTTTTTTCTGTGCTGGAGTTAATTCCTGACCATCCTCTGACACTCCAACATCTCCTGTTGGAACTTCAGGTTCTTGAACGATAATAATACCGTTTGGAGCCAATAATTCAAATGCAGAATTAGCTACTTCGGATCTTTCCTCCTCGGGTAAATCTATAATAATTAAATTTGAAGGTAGAGGTATTGTAGATTCCATACTTATCTGGGGAGCAGTCACAGAAGAAGCATTCCATGAGGTAGTTTCTGCGAAGATTTCTGACCAAGGTCTAGAAATCACTTGTGCCCAAGCTGTAGCATCATACCTTCGAATAAGACGATCTATGATTACTCCAAATCTTGAACCGGGTTCAATAATTCTGAAAGTATGTGGACGATTTGTAATAAATTCATCCTTCGAAGTTGTGCCCCATAAATCGAAAAGCCATGCGGAAAGATGGCCAATTCCTCCTCCAATTAGGGTAGCGTTACCGGGTGGAACTCGGGAGCAGATATCCCTAATCCTTACTCTAATGGATTTTGGTAGTGGACTGAGATTCATATGGAGCATTTGCTCACCAATACTAGCTGCAATTTCGGGCTCGGATTCTCCTAATTCGGTATTTGTTGAAAGTAATAGGCTAAGCATATCTTTTTCGGTCATCATAGGTAAATCTTGTCGGTTACTAAGGTCATCCACAAATGTCACTACATGCACTCACTAATAATTATACCATAATATTGAGTATACAGTTAAGATGAGGGGATTCATCGGAAGATTGTGGAAGGCCGTGGACTGGACGTAGTTGAGTCATTTTGTCCAATGTGCAATATTAAAACTGAAAATTTGATAATTAGAGTTTCCCAGAAAGGCAGGGGAGAGGATTATCTAGTAAAATGTCTTGAATGTGAGATATTTCATAACATTCAGATTAGACCACCTAAACCGAGACTATTAAAATTCACACTTTCGGATGGAGAAATTAGTAATTTAGTCAATATTGAAGTAGATGATGATGAAGATATATATGTGGGAGATATTTTTGAAAATGATGAAAAGTTATGGAAAGTAACGCGTATTGATAATAAAAAATCTAAACCCATGAAAAGGCTTAATGCGAATCTTATTTCTTCTATTTGGGCCACAAGGGTAGATTTGAAAATAGTAAAGATTACAATGACCAAGGGGGAAGAAAGCAGTTCGACATCAATAGAAGTGGATCCAGAGAAAGTTTACTCCTGTGGCAGTATTTTGGAATTAAATGGGGAGAGGTGGAAAATTCGAGCACTTCATACGGGCAAGGGGAGGACTCTTAATGGTACCAGAGCTGCTAGAGATATCAAAAGAATCTATTTACATCAAAAATAGTTATCTTCTATTTGTCCATGGAAATAAAACTGCCTTGGTGATGTGAAGTGCTACATCAGGATTCTCTCTAAGCCTTCGCATACTATATTCATACCATCTAGCTCCATATGGTAGATAAACCCGAGTTAAGTGACCTTGGTTGGATAATTTTCTTCTAACATCTCCTCTTACGCCCATAAGGAATTGAAATTCATAACCCGGACCTTTTCCCAACTTGGATGAATCTGAGTTTGTCCTTGGATCTTCTATTCCTGGACCCATTCCAGCATTAGAAAGTTCATTGAGTGAAAAATTAATTACAGGATCGTCATGAGAAGCAATTGCAACATATGCCCCATTTTTTATTGATAATTCAATTGCAGAATTGGTCTCATCCACAATATTGGAATATTCAGTAAATGCGATTTTTTCGGGCTCTAAATATATTCCTTTGCAGATTCGGATATCCAATTTTTTTCCTAATTTATCAGTCAAGTTTTGTATGTCTGACAAAGTTCTATGTAATCTCCCCTGAAATACTATCCCTACATTTTCATGCCCCATTTCGTGTAATCTTGTCAAGGCATCGATAGTATCTTGAGTAGTACTACTATCTTCCATATCCAATCTGACAAAAATTTCTCTTTCTGAAGCCTTAGATATAACCGATATCATATTTGAAAGACCTAGTTCGAAATCTAGGTGAAGTCCGAATGCAGTTGGCTTGATTGAAATATTTGAGTCTAGATTGTGTTCTACAATCATTTGAATGACCCTCTCATATTCAGAGATGAAGAATGTTGTTTCATCCATTGAAGTAATTTCTTCACCTAGAACATCGATGGTGAAACAGGCTCCTTCTGAGCTGATTCTTTTGATGGCTTGTAGTGCTTGATTTAGGTCCTCGCCGGCAAAATATCGCTTAGCAAACCATCTGACTATAAATTTTGGAGCCAATGGTAAGAATTTTACAATCGTCGAACCCACTATCCCCATTGTTCTTACGCGGGTGCTTGATGTCTTGACAATTGCGGGACTAGATTATCTCTTTTTTTCTTAAAATTGGTATTTTTTGCTCCGTTAATAATTTGTGAATTGCATCTCTTTGCCATCCATTGAAAGATTTTCTATCTAAATGTACAAATATATCGCCACCAGGGTATGAGTAAATAGTAGATTCTATTGCAGAAATTATGGAATGGCGCCATGTTCCTTGAGGATAATTATCAATATTCTCATCCCTTTCGAATGTCAAAGAATAGCTAGCAATTAAGTGACCTAACCACACATCTGAATTTGAAACTATATCTTTGTGCCTTGGTACATAATGGCCTCCGCCGAGTCCAATCATCACTTTTCCTGCTCCTTCCCATTTACCCAATTCTTCTCCACCACTAAGGCCCAGACAATCAGAAATTGATTCAGCCCATATTGTTGAGGCTATTGGATCTGACCACTCGTCCTCAGTAGATCCGATTTCTATGTAGATAGTTGGTGAATTCAAAACTGGTCCATGATGCGTAGCTTCCATTGTGATATCGTAATTATTTTGAAGGCCCAATTTTCTTGCTTTTGAAGACATGCTTCTAAAGAGGGCTGAAAATCTTGTAGAAGGTGGGATTAATGTGCCCTTAATCCCTCCAGCCTTTCCTGGAACTCCATATGGCAATTCTCCGGGTATTCCGATTGCATGGAGTGTTAAAGCGGGAATATTTGTCGAAGAAACATGTCTCGACAATACTATTACTTCATCAACAGATTTGTTTGTTAAACTAGAATGTTCTAAATCTATATCATCTGCATAAATATGAAGTTTAGAGATTTTTAATAGTTGTACATCTTTATGTTGATGTGTATAAACCTCCCCATGAGGGAATTTCTCTGGTTGACTCCAAGTCCCCAATTCTAAAAGGGCATTGAAAATATTCAGTGAGGCTAAATCTTTCTTTGACGCCAAAAGTAGAGATGTCATGGGGCGTCAAGAGGGTTTAGACTTCAAGGTTTCTAGATATACTTTCATAGGGGTCCTCACTGGAAAGCCCATGAAAATGAAAGCGCTAGATTTTACTCCATCCAAATTATTTAGAGGGGATGGAGTGAGCATATTAGTGGGAACTCAAGGTGAGATAATAAAAATGGACAAAGAATATAACTTCACTGGCCCAATTGCCAAACCATTTCCTTCGACAATTAGTGAGGGAATTATAGTTGATGGCATTTGGGCGGGATTTTGGGTAGACCAAGAATTTAGACATTCTAGAATGGGGGCTTTTGACCTCAATGAAGAATTATTAGATGGAGATAGTCGTGAAAAACTTAGAAACTCTTTTACCAATAAATATTCTGAAATTAAAAATCCCTATGGGCATATTGAAGCTATTTTGAAGCCGAAGGGAGCTTTGTGGAGTCATATTCTGGACAACGAACCTTTGGCAATTGGAAAGAATGAATCTAACTTGATTTTTTCTACGAGAAATGGTGGTATTTATTCGATAGATTTGGATGCTAGTGAATTATGGAGATCCGAAATTCCGGTCTGGCAGGAACTTGGCGAGATTAGAAATGAGAATGCTATTATTGCAATTTGTAGTACGGAAGAAAATATTTACTTATGGTCAGAAGGTGGTGGAATAGCCGAACTGAATCCAACAGATGGTGAAATTATTTCTACTAGAACAATAGAAATTAATGAAAAAATTACAAAGGTACTTTTCGATGAAAAAGGAGGGTGGTTTATTATTTTTCATGATGGAGAGATTGGTCAAATGAATTCTGTATCTGATAAATTAAATATTTTCAATACTGGTTCACCGGTTATTGACGCTATTTACGATGAAGGGGCTTGGAAATGGACTGGATGGAGGCAAGACGGTAAATTAGTAAGTGGACATCAAAGAGTTGTTTCAAGGGATAATATAGGAGTGGGAATTACTGGTAAATTAGTAATTACGAATGACGGTACTTGGGATAGTTTCCGAGCTTAACTCAACTTTTCTGTATGTCCGCATTTTCCACAAACCATTCTATCTGAATGAATTCCCAAAAAAACTCCAGGGCCGCATTGAGGGCAATTATTTCCTTTTCTAATAAGTTCTCCACCCTCTACGGAATACTTCGAATGTTTTCCATTAGGATTGGGGCCATCTCCCATTATTCGTCACCTTCCTGAGCTTCTGAGTCTCCAGAATTTGATTCGGATTCTTCATTTCCATCTTCAAACTTATGCCTCTCTAGGACATATTTAGGCTCGATAGTTGATGCTTCTGCTGACTCATAAATCATTGCTATGCCAGAAGTTCTAGTCATACCGAATCTAGTACTGACATCCTTGACGAATACCAGTTCTTTCTTTGAGCCAGGTTCAGCCTTAGTTATCGCTTGAACCATATCTTTGAGGGATGGAGTGGGTAATTTAGGGTGATCCCAACGAAATTTTAGCTCAACTCTATTAAGTAAATCGTTTTCAGTCCTTTCCAAAATTTCCATAATTTCACCTATCTTATATTTACTTTCA
>DAJW01000069.1 GCA_002496485.1 Euryarchaeota archaeon UBA36 | reverse complement strand
GATTTTTTCCTAAATCAGACTATTATGCCGATTTTCAAAATTTATTCCCTTCAGAATCTAATAAAGATAAACCAGGTATAATTGAGTGGATTTGTCCTCAGCAAAATTCTGTTGAAGATAAAGAAAATTTAGATTTATATTCTTATTATGATCCCTTTTCAATCCTATCCAAAAACTCAATTGAAAGGCAAGCTATAATGATTTCAAAGAGAGTAAAATCTCTAATTTCTGGTAAATCTACAAGAGTTATGGATAAAGATGGAACATGGAAAGAAATTCCACAAAATGAAAAATTAGATTTTTCAGATATATTGATTTTAATGGCCAGTAGAAGTAAACTACGTAATCCAATTATCAGACACCTACGAGATCAAGGTATTCCTGCTCAAGCCGATAGAGAAGGACCTCTATTGAGTAGACAAGTAATTTCTGACTTAGATGGACTAATTCAGTTATTAGCTAGGCCACATTCACGAAATGCAGCTGCTTGGGTTGCTCGGTCTACACTAATTGGAATGACTGACTTTCAACTTCAGGATTTCCTAAAACCCAAAGAAAAAACTAACTTTTTGTCTAGGTTAAGGGAATTTACTAGTGATAGACAAAGAAAACTAGTTGAACGATGGATTTCACAAATTCCATCTGGAAATTTGATTCAAATAATTGAAGATACAGTAGACTACTCAGATATTCTGATAGCAAATAATGATGACTCATCATTTCTAGATATCTCCGAATTCATCGAATTGATAGAACATATTTCTTCTAACTTTGGCGGAGATAAAATTGTGATAGCAGATAAAATTAGAGAAATAAGAGAACAGACTAACATATCAGCCGAATCAAAAATAATCACAAACAAAAATTGTGTAAGACTAATGTCAATCCATGCTTCTAAAGGCCTTGAATCAAAGGTAGTGATTTTAGCGGACTTATTTTCAGATAGACAAGTTTCTATGACTTTGGAAAATAGAAATAAAATAATTATATCACCAGAAATTTTCGCCGTAAATCCAAATCCTTGGTCTGCTTCTGAAAAACCTATTTCTGCCATATGGAAACATGCTCGACAAATCCATTCTTCTAGGAAAGATGCCGAAGCAAGACGACTACTTTATGTGGCTGCTACCCGAGCACAAAATCAACTGATAATTGTTGGTTCACCAAAGAATACTGAATGGGTACAAGGTAAAGGATTAGAAATTCCTTGGAAATACAGTAAATCAAGAACACAATTAGGCCAAATGTGGATAGAAGCAATTAGACAATCTTCATGGAAAAGAAAAGAAATATCTAGTCCGTGGCTCCAACCTAATGATCTAGAATTCCCCACTCAACCCAAATCAGAATCAGGAACAAACATACTCATTAACCCCTCAGAATTATCTACTAATGGATTTATTTCTGGAGATAAAACAACAAATAGTTTGATTGTATATCATAAACATGAGTGCTTTAACACTGATATTAAAGCACCAATTGATATTGATTCACCACTCACAAATCACATTAATATTAACAAGAGGGCACATGATACCCAAACTAAAGAAAACATAAAACATTTCAATTTTTCATCACAGTCAAGAATTACTCTTGCCCCCCATAAACTCTCAACTGTAGACCGAAATCCTGAGGCCTATTTTATGGAAATTAAGGGTGGTGTTACTAATTTACTGTATCCAGATAATTCAGATATTTCTACAAAAGAGTGGGATGAAAAGATGGAAATAAATCCACAATCAAACTTACCAGATTCATCCACTTTAGGTCTTATTATTCATAGAATTATAGAGCTCGGAATAGGAAATCCGAGTAATGTAATTGGTGGTCCCTTTCAAGACCTACCAGCGACATGGACTCAATTTTCTCCAAATAGACTACTTGATGAAAAATTACTTTCCACGGTTTTTGATGAATTAATGCCACTTGGAATTGATTATGAAGTTTCAAAGACAATCATAAATAAGATATTAAATCGAATTTCCTCAGGAATTGTAGGGAGATTAACCTCAGGAGAAAATATTGACCATCACTCGGTAGATGGACTCCGAACAGAATTTCCATTCTTTTTCACTAATCATATACAAGTTCCCCCAATTACTCGTTCTAGATGGACCCCTTCAGGGAGAGAAACAGTTAGAAATATCAATTCGGTTAAGATAGATATGTCCGGGTCTATTGATTTAGTACTATGTACGCAAAGTAATTCAAAATCTTATATTAGACCGATTGATTTGAAGACTTCTCAGGCCTTTTCAGTATTGGATGACTCTGGGTCACTTATGGAAACCTTTGGAAGCAATGAGACTACACCACTTAATCAAGCAGAATATGATTTACTAATGGCACATAGTCTACAATTAGCTCTATATCATAGCGTTTTGGAAAAAATCGAAAAAAATAAGCCCGAAAATAAACGAAGAGAAGTAGTTTTGCCAGGATTACTAGTTGGAGTAACAGGTAGATTACTAATTTATCCAGAAGAAATGTTTAATGATGCAAGATCAAGATTAGAAAATATATTTATCAAAGCTGCAAAAATATATCTATCTTCAGTAGTAGATGATAAAACATTAAACAGAAGAATCCTTGAATAAAGTCCCCCCCAGTCAAAATATGTTGTTGGATTTACAATCCATGCAAAAACGTAGTGATGAAATTTGGGAATCATCAATTTTACCCAGTCTTACAGAACTAATTGAAATTCACGCCCTTTCTCCACTTTTTGAACCCAATTGGAAAGATTTAGGTGAGCTAGATGCTGCAATAGAATTATTTTGTAAATGGGTCGAAAAACAAGATATATCCGGGTTAAGTTATGAAGTTCATACAATAGCAGATAAATCTCCCGTACTCTTAATTTCTATAGATGGCACGGGACCGGGAGAAGTCATTTTTTATTCTCATTTAGACAAACAACCATCTAACCCAAAGCTATGGTCTGAAGGGTTACATCCACTTAAGGCTGTTAGAAAAGAACCTTGGCTATATGGAAGAGGGACAGTAGACGATGGTTATGGTGGCTATCTCTGTCTCGCGTCTATAATGCTACTTCAGGAACAAAATATTAATCATCCAAAATGTACTTTCTTAATTGAAACATGTGAGGAATCAGGATCATTTCATTTACCTCCATATTTAGAAAAACTATCCACGAATTTAGGAAATCCAGATTTAATTGTAGTACTAGACAGTGGTGGACATGACTATGAACATATATGGACTACTGGGGCCCTCAGGGGTTTAGTCTCAGGAACACTTTCAGTTCAGGTTTCAAATGAAGGAATTCATTCAGGAAATTCTGGTGGCACAATTCCATCTTCATTTCGAATCCAAAGAATATTATTAGACAGAGTGGAAGATTCAGATACTGGAGAAATTCTTATTCCCGAACTACATACCGAGATTTCCCCAGAAATCATTGATCAAGCTGAAAATCTCGTTCAAATACTAGAAGATGAATTATGGAACACATTCCCTAAAGTGGATTCTTTAGAATCTGTATCCAAAACTACGTTAGATATGATTTTAGGAATGAATTGGAAACCTTCTCTATGTATTATCGGAGCAGATGGAATTCCTTCAATAAAGAATGCGGGAAATGTACTCAGAACCAATACAGATTTGAATTTAAGTTTTAGAATTCCCCCGGGAATAGATGCTAATTTCGCTATTTCCAAAGTCAAAGAGGTTCTCGAAAAAAATCCACCTTATGGGGCCAAAGTTGAATTTATTCCCGACTCAATAGCTGACGGTTTTCATGCACCACCATTGAATGAAATACTTGGTGAAGCAATCCAATCTGCGTCTATGGAATTAACAGGATTGCCACCACTAGTTTCTTGGTCTGGTGGAACAATTCCATTCATGGCTATGATGCAATCTAAATATCCTGAATCAATGTTTCTCTGTACTGGAACTTCTGGTCCAGGAAATAATGCACATGGACCAGATGAAAAGCTTCACATCCCTGCTAGTAAGCGATTAACTACAGTAATTTCGGCTGTGATATCAGCTCTATCAAATGATAGATAATTGTCTATATTTTACAAAATAATCCGCCGGGGTTATATCGGGTGAACTTGTGGGTATACTGATGGCTGCCGATGACGGAACTCCCGAAGTGATGCCTGAAGTCCGAATTCGTCAGTTAGAAGAACAATCTGAAAAGGACAAAGAAGCATTACAAAAGCTCTTAGTTGGTTATGACAAACTAGAGGAAGAACTACAGAGTTCAAAGACGGAAATCGAGGTCCTAAATCGGGAAATAGTGGACAAACAAATCGAAAAGGAAGGTCTCGAATCTTTGCTTTCTGAAAAAGATAATAGGATTCGTGAGATGGAACTAGAAGGTGCAAAGGCTCAGAAAAGAATAGAGTATTTAGAGCCTAAATTAGAGACCACTGAAGAATTATTAGCTCAATCCAAAGCTAGAGTAGGTAGAGTATTCGAAATAGCCGAAGAATTAGATGAGCAGAATAAAACTGCTCAGTCAGAATTAACTGCCAGAGATGATTGGTATACTCAACATATGCAACTTTGGGAAGATCTGAATAAAGCTACACAAGAGAGAGAAAAAATGATTACTAGGGCAATGGATTTTGCTAAGGAAGTTGCGGAAAAAGGCGATTTATTCAAAGACCGAATGGAAGAAGCAATTGAAGCAGCAAAAGAAGTATCTAAAGAAAAAAAAGAGAGCAGTACTGATTAATCTTCTAGTTTCTTAATGAATTTTGCTGGAATTCCACCCCAAATTTCTCTATCTGGAATATTAGACCATTTTGGAACCACAGCTCTAGATGCAATTACTGCACCTTCTCCAATTACACTACCAGGTTGAATTATACATCCGCCACCGATCAATGCATTATTTCCTATTTTCACTGGAGCCAATACTATCTCGCCACTTTCAACAAGATGTCCATTGATAGTTGCCCTTCCACCTATTACTACATTATCACCTATAGATATCATTGCAGCATCATTAATTGAATCAGAGACTATTTGTACACCATTTCCAATTTTTGCACCCATCATTCTGTAGTATAGATTCCCAACGAACGATGGAAGTACCAATTTTAAAAATAACATTGCTATTCTATGTGAAACTATTCCAAATGCCCATTGAATTGATATGAATGATCTCAAAGGATATCTTCCTTCCTTCTTCCTTATCTTAAAAAGCATACCCCAAAAACCACAAATTAGTAGAATATTAATTCCCCATAAAATATATCCTAATCCTAGACTAACACAGATACCAAATGCTTCCAGTATCATCCCATCATCATTCGTTAATTCAGTGATTTCGTAAAACAAAAAATAAGAGGGAACCATTGCCAAACCAATTAAAATTCCGAAGAAAGCCATCACAATTATTGAAAGAGAATGTTGCACTAAACTAAAATATTTCATTTCAATTATCCTCCGACATGTATGTACCATCATCGACCTGTTTAGCTACTTTAATTCCTTCTTCAATATTAATAAATGGGAATAAAATCCACCCAAGAACAATTACAAGCAGTATTGACATAAGCCCGACCCTACTATCCATTGACGATGCAGTCAATGCATAAATAAACGGTCCAAAAACTGCTGCAGCCTTGCCCATAAATCCAAAAAAACCGAAGAATTCTGCGGTTTTTGTTTTTGGGACTAACATAGAGAATAAACTTCTAGCTTGAGCACCTGCTGTACCCATCACCATTCCAACCATGGTTCCGAGTAGAATCCATTGAAGATTAACGCCGAAATTTAATGGACTCCAGACATTGTCTCTAAGAAAATTTGGCCAGAAATCAAGTACACCACCTTCAATGATTGTCGGGTGATTGTCTCCCACAGATTTTTCAGAATTTAGTTTACCGCCCATGAAATAGAATGAAAATCTATGATCTGTATTATTTTCCATAGCAATTACTAACATCCTTCCTTCATCTACCGAGATGATATTTCTTTCTATATCCGAATCTTGCCATCGAATTCCTTCTATTTTCCCCTCAATCATGAATATCATGAATGCATCCCTAAATTTTTCATCTCCTTCACCCGATTTACTTACCCATCCTTTGATTCCCCTATCATACAAAGTATCTAGCTCATATTGACCACTTTCTTCATTATACTGATATTGAAAATCATAACGTTCGTAATCATCATTTAGCTCCAAAGGAGCAAATCCTATGGCCACAATTGCAGTAAATAGATATACTCCGAGGGCCCATCCAAGAACTCTTTTAGTACCAAACTTCATTGCCAATTTTCCACCAACAATTGACATTGGAATTGCAATTACATTTACTAGCAGTATCAAAACAAAATTCATTTGTTGGCTTAATCGAAGCACAGATTCTGCAAATGCTGCAGCTAAACCACCTATTGTATTAATGCCATCATAGAATAACAAATAAGCAACAAGAAAAATTACCAACTGCTTATATTTTTTAATTTCTTTGAATGAATTTTTGACTTCCAAAAAACCATTTTTTACTGCATCAATAATTGACTCATATTCAACTTTATTATGAATTTCTGGCTCTGGAGTATTTTTGAAAAATGGTAATGCAAATATTAACCACCATAATGCCGTTGAAACAAAGACAAAAGATAATGCCCAATTACTATTCTCTGCAAATGATAGTACCAATAGATGTAAAATCAAAATCAAAGAACCGCCAATGAAACCATATGCATAACCCCAGCTAGACACATGATCCATTTTTTCTTTATCCGCAAGATAAGGCATAAATGCATAATAGATTGTATTAGCTCCAGAAAATCCAATTTGTCCCATTACGAAAAAGAAAGCTAGATATTTAAAACTCGAATCTTCTCCAAAATGCGGCGCTAATCCCATAAATGCGGTAAATATTACTCCAATAATCGTATAAACCCAAATTATCTTTTTCTTTATTGGTACCCTATCAGCAATTGCACCTAAAATTGGACTTGTAATTGCTACAAACATCATTGAAAAACCTAATACTAGAGCATAGAAACTATCTCCTGTTATTACAATTCCACCTACATTGGAACCACCTCCAGTTGCTAGGTCAAAATATCTTGAAATCAAAGCCGGCGCCAATATCGTACTCACTGTGAGTGCGAATGCTTGATTTGCCCAATCGTACCAATACCAACTTCTTAATTCCAAATTTTGTTGAGTTGAAAAGCTCTCTATCGTACCAAAACTCATCTTATCTTTTTCACGAATCGAGTATCGTATTTTAGTGTACTCTATTATATGAGGTGTACATTTCAACATTCATTTTATTATTATAATTAAATAAATATATTTTATTGGTTAGTATTGAAATGTAATTGTACAAACGGGAGCCATGGGTAGTGCGTGCGGTATCATAGGTTCTGGAACAAAAACTGTAAAACTTCATCATCTAATTAAGGCCCCAGAAAATACTTCTGAATCCATAAAGATTAGAGAATCTTGGGATGCTAATAAACCTGTAATAGTGTACAAAACACCTGAGATACTACCAAATGGAGAAATTTGTACAGCGGCAACAGTTATTCTTAGAACCAAGGGATGCGCATGGTGGTGGAAATCTGGTTGTACTTTTTGTGGCTATTTTAATGATGTTAGAGATGATGTAACCACTGAAAATATGTTTTCCCAATGGGAAGAGGCAAGAAGGCAAACTAACAATTTTGAAGACTGTCAGATGATTAAAGTTTACACTTCAGGGACTTTCTTCGAAGATCGCGAAAATCCCATTGAATGGCAGGAAGCAGTATTAAGAGAAACTTATGAAAGAAACATCCATCTTGTTGTTGAGGCACAAGCCCAAATGTGCAATCCTGAAAAAATCTCTTGGTTAGCAAAACTAAATCCTAATTGCACAGTTGCCATTGGGTTAGAGTCATATGATGACAAATCCTTACGTTTTCATGTCAATAAAGGATTTACGGTTAAACAATGGCATAAAGCAGTAGATTTACTTAAAGCCAATAATCTATATGTAAAAACATATTTACTTTTCAAACCACCATTCATGTCTGAAGGGGATGCACTACACCACACCGTTTCGTGGATAAGCAAAATAGCCCCTTATTGTGATGAAATTTCTGTAAATCCGATGAATATCCAGAAAAAGACAGTTGTAGAAAGAATTTTCCGTAATCGAGAGTATAGGCCCCCTTGGTTATGGTCTCTGGTTGAGATGATAGTTAGTTCAAAAGCAAAAATTTCCGATTTAGACTGTAGACTAATTGTTCATCCAACAGCAGGTGGAAAAATCCGTGGAGCACATAACTGTGGAAAGTGTGATGCTTCAATAATTAAAGCAATTGAAAATTTCTCAGTATCTGGAGATACTAGAGAATTTCTCGGTATTGATTGCTCTTGTAGATTAGTCTGGAAAGAAGAAATAGATTCATTTTTCAGCCTACCAACTCCTTTAGGGAATGGAGTTTTTAGAAGAGGCGAAAATGTTGATATTTTTAGTGCACCTTAGTAGGTAAGACCCATCCTTTCTCCTAATGCTTAAGTCCGGATGATTAGTGGTGGCAACATAGTCAGTAGTTGGGATGTAATCATGGAAAATGAAAAAAATGATTCTGTCAGTGAATTCATTGAAGGTGAAAATGAACCAGCAGCGTCTTGGATACTATTTATTTTAGGATTTGTGATAACGATAATTTTTCTAGTTCTGTATGGAGTATTATTTCCAGGAAGTGATTTACCAGTAGTTTCTACTATTCTACCCATTTTTGAAGGAGTATTTGATTCAGGACTTTGGTTTTTCATACTAGGGATAATGATAGGTGCATTTGCAATATTGGGAACTATGCTTACGGAAGCTACCAGTGAGTGAGGTTAGAAAATGGGATTAATCACTATATTAATGGTTTTTTGGCTGTTGATGATTGTTGTTTACGTAATGTTGAACAGGGGAATTTGGGTATTTACGGATGTAACAAAGGGATTTAGCCTTTTCATGCTCGAGAAAGCATTAGGTCCAGCAATAGACTTCGCCGAGGGAAGGAGTGGCTCAGGATCTGTTGCTTGGATAATACAAGGAGCAGTATGGCTGGCAATCTCATCCACTCTAACATTTATCGGATTATGGTTAGGTCATGAACCAAACGCTCTTCACAGCCTATCAGCGTGGGGATTAAACCCAACTTCCGAAAGCTTACTTCTTGCCGGAAAACTTTCCACAATTTTTGGTGCGGTTGGAATGTTCCTGATTGGCTCTGCATTGCATATAGTGCCCAATCTCGCGAATACAAACCTAGCGAGTGAAAAAAATGCTACATTGGTATCATTTGTCTGGGCACTCTCAGTCTCCATTATGGTAATTGGTGCATACAGGCCAGAGATTTTTGGAGTAAA
>DAJW01000131.1:690-14278 GCA_002496485.1 Euryarchaeota archaeon UBA36 | reverse complement strand
ATTATATTCGGTGAGAAATTCTAAATTAGAAATGTATTGAAGTCGTGGAAAATGAATCAATATTAACTACAGTTAGAATACATGGTTTTGGCTTAAAACCTAGCATCATTTGGAAATCTGTTTGATCTTGCCATGTCGAACTGTGGACCATTAATGTCCCCTTGTAGTCCTCTACAAAATGACCATGAACATGCCCCGTTACAAAAATATCTGGGATATTAGGTATTACCATTCTATCTTCAGGTTCTGGAGAGATGGGAGTTTTTCCTCCCCATGATGGGGCTAGATGTCTGCGTTCCAGCATCGCCCTCATCGCCATCTCAGGTTTGGAATAAGAAACCGACCTGAGTGTGGATACAAAGTCATCGATACTCTTTCCATGATATCCTAGAACTCTTACTCCATGCAAACTAAAATCGCATGGATTGCCAGTGAATGTTGTATTGGAATAGTCTTGTTGAATCTCGGGTTCCAGGGCTGGCTGTGGCTCTGCGGGCCTGACTGCATCGTGATTACCTGGTAACATAATTACCTCTATCCAGTCCGGTAATTCTTCCAATTTCCTCCCTAATTCGCTATACTGTTTGTATAGGTCAGTTATTGCTAAATGTTTTTCTTGGCCTGGATAAATGCCTACACCATCAACTCCATCTCCGCTAAGAATGAAATACTTAATTTTTTTAGCTAAATCATCATTTTTAAACCATTTAATCATCTTATCCCATTGCTTAGAGAGGAATGTTTTACTTCCTAAATGAATATCTGATAGAAATGCAGCACAAACTGAGTTATCTTTACCGGCAGAATACTTTGTGTGCAAGCCTAAAGGTGGTTTGTGTATATTTGTAACAAATAATGGTGCATCTCTACCACCAGAAATGAAAAATCCACTAACTCCTATTATCTCATCGTCCATTAATCCATCGAGTGAAGGATGAAGTGGTCCCGCATCTGAAGGTACGGGCAATATACATTCAATCTCTGCTGTCTCATCTTCTACAGTGAATTTCAGTTTCCCGGTTCTAGTCCATTTGACTTCACTTGCCAATCCCACCAAAGTAATTTCATATTCTTGTGAATTATATCTATTTCTTCCTTTCCATGCATGGGAATTTCTAATAGGTAGTCGGGGTAAAGTATTATGGGAAATCATCATGTCTCTGATTTGCTTTAGTCTGCTACCAAAGTAGGCAGTCATGTCTTTCATTTTACCTTCTGTAACTGAATTTCCCGTAACATCGAAATTGATTTGTATATCTGAAGAAATTTCTCTAGCATCTACAGAGAGAGATTCTAATTGTTTATTTGAGTATAGATTATTTGGAATCTTTTCGGGATTTAAATTTTCATTTACTGGAGCTATTTCCCGACCAAAAAATTTTGTGTCACTCTCAATACTGAGAGTTTGTTGAATCAATTTTTTCTTATTATTCTCTTTAATATCTTCATTTTGAGAAATTGTAGACAATATTTCTGACATCGTATGTTCATTGAGGAGAGTAATTCCTGAGGATTTAGCCGCATCAATTAAAGTTTCTATATCTGATAAATTATCAATTTGTTTTCGAGAGCTAGCCTGTATTATAAGTCCTGCTGCCGACAGAATGCGAAACTTCTCTGTCCACAAATCATCAGCCATGAGTCAATCGTGCCGCAAGGATGCTGATGATATTTTCTACTAAAAAATTCTAATTACCATCCCAGTCAATTAATGAGGCTAAATCGATTTTTTTCAATGACTCGGCTACAGTAATCTGCTCTTCTCCCCATGATAGGCTCCCTTCCCATTCTTTGGATAGTGGATCAAGAGTGTGGGATTCGTCAATTTCTTCGTTTTCTAAAGATAATGCTTCTTTGGATTTTAATTCTGATTCATCAACCTTGTCTATAGCTTCTAGGGCTAATCTCAATGCGAAGGCTGCGAATGATTTTTTATTCTCTACTCTATCATTATCGCCGAAGTCCATCCTCCTGACAATAAAGTAATCTTCAACCATAACGGCAACATGTACGCGTCCGATTTCCTTTCCATCTTCATCTCCGCCTGGTCCAGCGATTCCAGTGACTGCAATTGCTACATTTGAACGAGATTTGTACCTCGCACCTCTTGCCATTTGGATAGCGACCTTATGTGAAACTGCACCGGATTCTCCCCTATCAAAAGCCTTGGATTCTACACCTAATTCCCTCATTTTTGAATCATTTGAATAAACAATCCAACCTTGTTTGAACCAAGAGCTAGAGCCTGAAATATTTGTAATCATAGAGGCTATCATACCCCCGGTACAAGACTCAGCCACTGAAATGGTCCATGAGCGCTTTTTCAAGCGTCTAGAGAGACGAGATGCTAAGGCTTCGCCTTCTTCAACCATAAAAACCGCTAACGGTTCATACTCTTGACCTTTTCAGTATCAAAAGAAATTTATGAGAAGAATAATTGGTGGGTCCGGCAGGAATTGAACCTGCGATCTTCGCTTTGTAAGAGCGACGTCATAACCCCTAGACCACGGACCCGCGAGAGGGCCGTGGAGCAATGCATTCAAATCATCTATGGTCGATTAACCATTCGGGGCGAGCACGTTTGGAACCGATGTTAGAATTACTAGAACGTCTTAGAATGGCAGGAATACCCATAAATCCGCTAATATCAGAAGTTATGGAATCAATAAATCCTTCAATTTTTACGGATTTCTCCGTTGAACCATTTTGGAACGATTTACCAGTCCCATTTTTAAGAACAAAACTGGGAGCTTTGAAGACTTTTTCTGCGCCACACATGATTGTAACTCTGCTTCATCATCTTGAAGTCCACCAGGGACAGAAAATCCTATTGATTGGTTCCAAGAGTGGGTATTTTGCAGCCCTATTAGACGGCATGGTTGGCCATAATGGTATGATTGCGATTATAGAGCCGCACGATGAAGTAAAATCCTTTACTGTGAATAAGATTCAGAATTATGATTCTATGGGGATAATTAATATATTCTCTAATAGATTTGAAATGATTGATAATTTAGGGGAAATTAAATTTGATAGAGTGATTATTTCTGGTGCAATTAATAAGATTCCGTTAGAAGTTGAGGAATTAATAATGGATCAAGGATTCTTACTAGCTCCCATTGGTGGGCCAGTTCAGCAGAGATTAGTCAAGAGGGAGAACCAGAGTGGACAATGGTTAGATACCGATCTAGGAGGTGTTGTTTTCGGTCCAATGGACGCTAGTCTATCTGAAAGATCGGATTTGGATCCAGAATATATAGCCGATCATATTGAAGATATCTTCCATCTATTGGATGAATTAGTTGAGCTAGACAATGGCACTATGGGAAATATGAGAGAGTTAGTTTCAATGCTAAGAGAACTACCGGGCGATATTCCAGATTTGGACGAATTCGCAACAGAAGAGGATATAATTAAACATCCAGTAATCTCGATATTAATGTCGCAAATTGATTGGCTAGGGCCAATGTGGCCAATTATAAACGATTATCTATCATTAGGAATTTCTAATCCAGGTGGATTTGGTGTGGATGGACAAGAATATCTGGGTGGACACGAAGATTTGATACCCTAATTAGCTTTCATCTGAAGGTGAATAAGCTGGCAATAGTAACCTAGAAAGGGGCATTGCAATAGGTGGTAAGTGATCGGAGAGTCGGTGCCTGCTAGTTTTGGGTGGGAATAAAGTATCAGAAAGTCCGGCATTAATCACATCCTCTTTTGATAAATTATCAATACTAGAATTGGGCCAAACTTCTAGTTCTATAGTATCATCTGCGAGATAATCAACACAAACACATGGGAGCGATAAGAGATCGAGTCGTAAAGCCACCTGGTGTCTATGATGTCCATCCAAAATTACTCCGGTTCTTTTATCCACTACCAGTGGTAAAACATATGCACCCCACCTGTGAGTCATTTTTTCCAATTCATTTACCTTCTTGTCAATAGTTTGTTCATGTGGCCGTAATAATTCAACTGGTACCAAATCGACTTTCATGGTTGCCGCATGAGACGTGATTCAATATATCTGCGCTTCCAGACAGGGGTCAACCGGGGCGTATGCGATGAAAAGACTCATTCAATTTTTAGATACTGAAACTAATGAAGTTTTGAGTCGACTAAGAGAATATGGAGAAGCCTGGGTCGTAGGTGGATGGCTCAGAGATATGATAATTGAAGGTGATCCTAAAGGGGACGAAATGGATATTGACATTGCGACTACACTGATGCCAGGAAGAGTAAAAGAAATCTTTCCTAAGTCTATTAGTATCGGCGAAAATTTTGGAACGATTGGAGTAAGGTTAGAGTCTTCGACCAATAGAATCTGGGAAGTAACTACTCTGAGGGCTGAACAGGATTATTCTGATGGAAGAAGGCCCGATGATGTTGACTTTGGTGTGACAATAATAGAAGACCTCGCGAGAAGAGACTTCACAATCAATGCTATGGCACTGGATAAAATAGGAGAAATAATCGATCCTTATGATGGTCAAAAAGACATCATGGATTCAATCATAAGAGCGGTGGGAAATCCTTCAGAAAGAATACAGGAAGACGGTCTAAGGATACTTAGGGCATTTAGATTTATGAGCACTGGAAAGGGTGAAATCAGGAAATTGGATGTTTCTCTAGGTAATTCCATTATTGAGCATCTAGACTCTCTTGAAAATATTTCAAAAGAAAGAATTGGGTCAGAGTTTTTGAAAATTCTATCGGGAAATTACATTAATGAAATTATAACTTCTATGAAAGAGCACGGGATTTTTGATACTATCCTTCCAGAGATCAATATCAAAAATTCATATAATTTTACTAATAACAGAATAGTAAATTTGGCTTTAATCTGCAGTGACACCAATATAGATGGAATGGGCTTAAGTCACTATTTGATGGATAAATTAAGGATATCAAAAGATGATGCTAGGACAATTTCCATACTACATAACTGCAGAGATATTGAATTAGATTCTTCGATTGAGAGTGTAAGAAGATTTTTGGTATTTCATGATAAGGGGACTGGGATGATGATTATTGAATATCTGAAATCCCTAAATATGGACTTAGAACAATTTATTTCCGGAATCTCTTCCATTGATTCTCCCGACATCATCAAACCTTTAGCTGATGGAAATTTGTTATCAGAGATTACCGGTTTGGAACCAAGTAAAAGACTGGGTAAACTAAAAGATTGGTTATTTCGAAAACAAATTGAAGGAGATATAAAGGAAATTGACAGCTTATTGCAAGTCCTGAATGAAATTGATTGGAAGGACTCTGATCCGGAATATTGGGAAGGGATGGAGTGGCCCTAATTACACTTCATTAAGATATTCAATATATTCTTGCTCATTAAGGAACATATCTTCATCCCAATCGTGAGGTCTTACCATTACGCACCAGCCATCTCCATATGCTTCCTCATTGACTAAATCGGGATTATCTTCTACATCTCCATTGAGTCCTAAAATCTTACATGGGAACGGAGCATTGATTAATAGCATTTCATCTACTGTTCGAATTGTCATTAAAATATCATCTACATCAAGCTCATCTCCGCTATTGGTATTTTTTCTAGGAGTATCATCTTCATCTTCATCCTCAGAATCTTCAATTTCGATTTGAAATTCACTATCATCTTCTGGTTTTGTTAAAACTACGCGAACGATATCTCCATATTCAGCCCTAATAAATTCGCTAATTCCAATCTTTACTGTCATCTCTTCTTCTTTATCATCTAGCAATTGAAGCCAAAGATGATCTAAAGAATATTTGCGGTCGTGAGCAATGCTAAACTCGAAAAATTCCCCTGCATTCATAGCAATCCAACCGGGCGGCCGTGACATATCTAATTTGAAGTATTCGATTGAAAAGGAAGATTATCAAGCACAAGACATTAATTATTGAACTGCTGCGGTAATTTATAACATGCAGTTCAAAGAGACAGAAGAACAAACTATGATTAGAGAAATGGTAAGAAGCTTTGCTGAAGAAGAATTAGCTCCTACTTGCCTCGAAAGAGATAAAAACCAAATTCCACCAATTGAAGAATGGAAATCTTTCTGTGAAAAAACTGGATTACAAGGCATAACTATTCCAGAAGAATATGGTGGAAGTCCTGTAGATGATATTTCTGAGTCCATTATTATTGAAGAGTTAGCGAGGGTTGATCCATCTTTCTCTGTGATGTTTTGTGTTCATGTTGGACTTTGTGCTAAGACTATAGAAATTCATGGCAGTCAAGCTCAAAAAGAAAAATATCTAACCAGACTAGCGGAGAATGAAGTCGGGGCCTATTCTCTTTCTGAAGCAGGTTCAGGAACTGATGCTGCTTCAATGATATGCAAAGCGGAATTAAGTGATGATGGTAATCACTACATATTAAATGGAGAAAAAATGTGGGTTACTAATGGATCGAGTGCTGATATTTATGTTCTTTTTGCTAAGGATGTGAATCATCCAGAATATGGGGTAAGAAGGCACGGTGGGACAACTGCATTTATAGTTGAAAAGGGATTTTCAGGATTTTCCATCGGTAAGAAGGAAGATAAACTTGGAATAAGATCCAGCGATACTTGCTCGCTTTTATTGGATAATTGTCTAGTCCCCAAAGAAAATGTATTGAAGGCTCCTGGCGAAGGTTTTCCAATAGCAATGAATGCATTAGATAATTCTAGAATAGGAATAGCAGCACAGGCATTAGGGATTGCACAAGGGGCATTTGAAGCGGCTCTAAAGTACGCGCATGAAAGGGTTGCATTTGGTAAGCCAATTGCTGAGCATCAGAGTATAGGGAATTATCTCGCAGATATGGCAACTAGGACTGAAGCTGCGAGACTTATGGTATATAATGCATCTTGGGCTAAAGAAATGCATTATGAAAATGGAGGGGTTCGTCATACCAAGGAAGCGAGTATGGCTAAATTATTTGCTGGAGATACGGCAATGTGGGTTTCAGAAAGAGCTGTACAAATCCTAGGTGGATATGGATATACAACAGACTTCCCAGTTGAACGATTTTTCAGAGATGCTAAAATTACTCAAATTTATGAAGGGACCCAAGAAGTTCAAAGATTAGTTATCAACAGATCAATTGCTCCCGAAAAAAATTAAATTTTATTATTCCCAATCCATGAAATGTGAAATAGATAATTCAATTACTTCATCAGGGTGACTAAGAGAAATTTGGTGACCGCTGGGAATTTCATATAACACAGAATTAGGAATCATATTATGTAGTCGATTAACTGCTTTTGGCGGTATGAATCTATCATATTTTGCTTTGAGTAGTAATACTCTTTTTCCTAATTCTGGAGAATCTGAAAAATCTGGAGACCAGTTTGAAGCAGCAATTATTTGCCTAAAAGTTGAAAATATAGAAACTCTACTTTCCATACTAAGATTTGAAAATTTAGTTGCTATCCAATTTTTTCTGGGTTCATTATTGTGTATATTGGTAACAATGGAGACTAATTTTTTTGAGAATGAATTAGTGCGAAATATTTTGTCGGTGGCAATTGAAAAAGTAAGTTTAAACCAATTAACTGGATTTATTCTTCTAATCGATGAGTAAATTTTCCCACCAGTAGAACTCATAGCCGTAACCGATTTAATTTCATTTGGGAACATTGAAAGCCACTGAATTGCAATCATACCGCCTAAAGAAAGGCCGATTATATGAATTCCCCGAGATAGATCTTCAGCATTAATTTCGTTTCTAAGAAAATTTACATGATCAGAAATACTTAATGGAGTTTTAGAGGCAATATTTTTGCCTGTTCCGGGGAGGTCAACTATTAGGAGTTTGATTTCATCACTGAACTCATCGGGAAAATCCAACCAATATCGAGAATCGCTATTTATTCCTCTTAAAAGCAATATAGGAGATTTAACGCTGGACATATAACTCTATCATTCTATCCATTCATAGTTTCTTTGCCCTTCAAGTTGGCCTTCTTTTCCGATCCCTACAAGAGCGAATTCTCCATTGGGCTTGACAACAGACCTTTTTCTACGCCCTTTATGTAGTGCCTCATATACTGTCTTATTTATCGGAGTTCTAGTGGACAATCTTTCAAAGAGATGGAATCTAGAGGCAATTTCTCTCCAACTTTCTTGGACTATGCCCTCGAATACCTTCGCCTTTGCTCCTGAACCGTATCCGCATAGTCCAATCGCCTTTCCTGCCATCTCGGTATTATCATTGTAATCAGATTCCATTGAAGACATTAGTGCAAGGAAGATTGAACCTGTGTACTGATTTCCAATCTGACTTGAGGCTCGTTGGGTCTTTTCTATCCTTTCTTTAACGAAGTCATTGAATAATTCAGTTTTAGAAATTAAACGCCTGTATTGATCATTTGCTTTCTCAAATTGATTAAGACCTTCGGGACTATCTGGAAATTTTTCTGGCAAAGGCTCCCTTCCAATCTCTTTTGTAATCTCTTTCCATACGGGCAGATGTCTTCTATCGTGTCTGAAAACATCTGGGAACATTCTTTTTGCTTGGAACGCATAAGGAAGGTGGACTATAATTCGTTGCCATTGATTTGTTAAGATTTCATCATTCTTTGGATCGTATCTCCCTTCAGAAATTGCCTTTCTTCGAAAATCGATGAATGCCTGTTTAACAGATTCGGAATAACATCGATTGGAATACTGGCCATCAAAAACTGGGGTATCTTTATGGATCATTAACTTTTCATTCTCGAACAATACGGTATTCTTCTTATTGGATCTAGGTAAATACTTCAAGATTTTCTCTGCTAGATTTGATTTGATTCTTTCCCCCGATTCACGTGCAACATCTAGTACATTTTCTACCACAGTCCTAGTATCTACTTCCCTCCTGGGCTTGAAAAAATCATGGACTGGCATTGTCGAAACCCCCCATAAATCCGGTATTGACAATAATCTAGGATTGTGCCGAATTAGAATTGCACCCCCGCCAGCTCCTTGAGTGTATTCTCCCGATGATCCGAGATCGTACTTGGCATTATCAGCGAAAACGACTATGCCAATTCTATCTCTTTCTTCGCCACCCCTTGCAACCCAATCTAGAGTATTGTGCATTGCATCAACTGCTCCAATGCATGCAAAGGTCAAATCTACAACGTCACAATTACGAAAACAGTTTTCTCCATGGTTTCCGGAATATCTTTGTTCCAACATGTCCATTATGTAAGTTGCTGTTGGTTTTGCGCCATCGAGTGCGGATTCAGTACCTAGATAGATTCTACCGATGGACTTTGGCTTAATTCCATTCCTATCAATTAATCTTGACACTGCATTCGCACCCATAGTTGCTGTATCTTCATGAACATCTGGAATGGCCATAGCTGAAAGTCCTAAGCCTCTATTTAATTTAGCAAAATCGGCACCTCTAAATTTTGCGAAATCCTGCATATCGAAGTAAAGTCGAGGAAAATGAAGTGCGATATCATCTATGCCAACCTCAGCCATAATGTCATCCCTCAACCTTCGAGAATTATCATACATTAATAGTCCTGTGGAAAAAATATACTAATTTTGTACCATTAATGGCCCCTGATTATTGGCCAGTAATCTCATCCATGGACTCCAATAAATCAGATTTTTCGGAAAAATATTCTTGAATTGGACGTAGCAATATGGCCAAAGAAGAGCTAATAGCCATCTTTGCATCGAATGGATGTACTAATCCATCATCGACGGCCTTGATGAATGAATCTATATCGGTCCACTCAGATGGGTTGCCATATTTTGGGTTTGGATTTACTATTATTTTTCCTAGTTGTGGAAACACAATATGTCTAGCTATTTCAAAAATTGGGGAATCATGATTACCGATTTCTAAAAATGCTTTCTTTAATTTTTTATTTAGTAAATCCATATCATCATGAACTAAGATTGCATTGTTTGGGTTTGATTTTGACATTTTGTGGACGTAAGAGTCCATTCGTCCAGATGAGCCTTTCAAACCTGATAACATTGGTGTATGAATACAGGTAGGCTTGACCCAATCATACTTATCTGCAACTTCTCGCATATACATGTGAGCTTTTCTCTGATCCATTCCACCCAAGGCTATGTCTATCTTTAGTTCGAAAATATCTGCAGCTTGTAATGCGGGATAATAGAATGCAGATAAGTCGTGATCTGAAGAGTCTTCATCCCTTCCCATAATGCTGAATGTCCTCCTCACTCTTGAAAGACTCATATTTTTAGAGCAACGCAATACTCTTTCCCAGTATTTTCCTGAATCCATTATTTTTGATGCGGTCATGAACTGTAACTGGCCCGGGCCATTTCCCTCTATTGGATTATCAAGCGCGACTCGGAATACCGTCTTCATGTATTCAGATGCTAAATTGATTTTTTCCATGTCTCTATCGAATTTGTCATTAACCCATGCATGCCAGTCAGCCAATAATATGATTACATTCACTCCCTCATTAAGCAATTTTTTTATTGTATCTGAGAGAATAAGCCAACCTAGATGGGCCTTTCCACTGGGCTCTAAACCAATATACGCCGAAATTTGATTATTGCCTGAGTGACTAGGTTTTCCATTTAGTATCGATACTATATGATCAATTCCAACGACTTCTTCGCATCCAGAAAACATTCGTTCTATTTTGTTACGTTGAGAATTTTCTAATGATGAGAGTGAGTTACTCTCTGACATATTAGCACCTTAATTCAATAGTTTGTTGAGTTTTTCGCCTCTACTTGCAGCCTTGGTGTTTTCATTGGATTCTAGTAACATCTCTATCTCAGAAATTAATTCATTTGCTTTCGTAACTACTTCTGTGGATAATGAGTCGGACATTGACATGAAGTGATTGGCGGCCGATATAGCTGATTTAGCCTTAGAAGCCTTTTTTGCCCACTCTTTCGCCTTATCTCCTCTCTGTTTGGCATTATATCCAGTTGATTCATCGAGAAAATTTGTCCATCTTTTTCTTGCATCCATTGCTGCTTTGACCTCTTCAGGATTATCGAAATTGGGTGGAACGTTAGTAACATCTACGATTAATGCCCCGCCTTCGAATCTAGCATCTATTGAAGTCATTATGCCGTGAGATCCATGAAAGGCGTTCTCGGAAACCATTTCTACTTTTTCAAAATATTTCTTAGCTAATTCTGAAAGTCCACCATTTTTTTCTATATCTTTTATTAATCCACGCTTGACGTCGAACCGCTCCATGTATCTGCGAGTAATAAGGTACACTTGAATGCTGTCAGAGAAAAATGAAAAAAAATAGTACAATTTCTAAACACTCGAACGTTTCCGTAATGGCATGTCCGGACGGGGGAAGTGGTTATTTGTCTTCTTTTCATTCTTAATACTCCAGGCTCCAATTGCGATTGGAGAATCAGTTGTAGGATTGGGTAAGGTCATTTCAATTCACGATTCGGATATTGGATTAGAAACTGCAGTAAGTTCGAATGATGGAAATTTTCTGTTGACATTTGGAGTTGGGAACTCGATCTACAAAATTAATTCGACCAATCCAGAAAATTTTGATGAGATTTATTTTAATGGTAGCGATGATTTAATCGATGCAGATTTTCATCCTTCTGATAAATCAGCTCTTATAGTTGGAGAAAATGGAGTGGTATTGAGATTTTCTAGATCGGATAATAATGTTACAGATGCCGGTGGAAGGATTTTCTTTGGTCAAACTGAATTGATGGCAATTTCTTGGAATGGTGATGGATCTTGGTCTTATATCGGAGGGCAGGATGGATGGTTATGGAGAGCTAGAGGGACAGAAAACGGTGGATTGGATGTTTTTCCAATAGAGGATAGGAAGATTAGTGATGTTACGGGAATAGATTGTATCAGAGAGAGGAATTTTTGTATAATTTCTACTAAATCAGACGGAATTGGCATTATTGATGACGATCATAAAATAACTTGGATAGGTGGAAATGGATATCCTTGGAAAGATGTTGTTTGTCCAAAAAATGCTGATAATGTATGCATAGCTATTTCTGATGAAAAGAATATTGCAACCATAAGAATCAATATTTTCATGGTCGAAGATTCGACCATTGAAGTTATTCAACTTTTAGAATTAGAAGGATTGTTTACCGATATTTTTTATTATGAAGGGAGTAAATCTTTGATTTCTCTGGCTCCTTTCTCAATAATTGAGCATGATTATGTAGAAGAAAGGTCATATCCCTGGCTAAAAAATTCTGATGTTTCGGAATATAATTCAGAAATTTCTGGAGAGTTGGTAATATACAGTTGGACTGTTGGACAGGGAAATGGCTGGATTCTTACCAGTCCGGGAAATATTATTGAATACACTCCGAGTGAATTACGGGAAGAAAATCAATTTTTTGATGAGATATTTGCAGTGATTATTGTTGGATTGGTAGCTGCAATTTTATTGACTACATTTGTTTATGCCGTACCTAAAGTAAAAGAAATTTTACATAAAGAAAGGGAAAAATCGCAATAATTTTGATTGAAAATTGGCTGAGATAGTGACCGGACTCAGTGCATAATTTCATGAATGTTATGCTCTGGGGAATGATTGATAGTATGGCGTATACAGGATTAGACTTCTATGGGATTGAGGCTCTTTTAACTGAAGAAGAGTTGATGATTAGAGATATGGTTAGAGACTGGGTGGAAGAAGAAATTATTCCTAATATTGAAGAAGCTTGTAAAGAAGGAGTTTTTCCAAATAAATGGAAAGAAGATTTGGGTAACATGGGAATTCTTGGGGCCCCTCTAAAGGGATATGGCTGTCCTGGATTATCATATACAGCCTATGGATTAATTTGTCAAGAATTAGAGAGGGGAGATAGTGGAGTAAGATCTTTCGCCAGTGTTCAAGGTTCACTAGCTATGTATCCGATATGGGATTTTGGTAGTGAAGAGCAGAAAAACCATTACCTTCCAAAAATGGCTAATGGGGAGTTAATCGGATGTTTTGGATTGACTGAGCCAGACTATGGCTCCAATCCTGGAGACATGATTACTAGAGCGAAGGAAGATGGGGAAAATTACATTCTTAACGGGGCTAAGATGTGGATAACTAATGGGACAATAGCAGATTTAGCTATAGTTTGGGCCAAATTAGAAGGAGAGATCAGGGGATTTATTGTTGAGAATGGAGACCCTGGATTTTCGGCGCCAGAGATGAAAGGAAAACACTCTCTTAAAGCCAGTATTACCAGTGAATTAGTCCTCCAAGATTGTATTATTCCGAAAGATAGGATTTTACCGAACGTAAAGGGTCTCAGGGGGCCATTTAGCTGCTTAAATAATGCTAGATTTGGCATTTCCTGGGGCGCAGTAGGCTCTGCTCAAGCATGTTTTCACTCAGCTAAGGAATATGCAATGAGTAGAATTCAATTCGATAATCCAATCGCATCATATCAATTGGTTCAGAATAAGCTGGCCTGGATGCTTAGAGAAATTACTAAGGCTCAATTATTGGCTTATCATATGGGAAAGAAGAAAGACGAAGGGGATTGGATACCTGAGCAAATTTCACTTGCTAAGATGAATAATGTAGATATAGCATTAGAAATTGCTAGAATGGCGAGAGATATTCATGGAGCAAATGGAATTTTGGATGAATAT
>DAJW01000131.1:0-305 GCA_002496485.1 Euryarchaeota archaeon UBA36 | reverse complement strand
CATAACTTAATCATCGGAAGATACATTACAGGAATTCAAGCTTTCACTAGAACTATATAGAAAAATTCTGAACTGTCTCGGAGAATCTTGATAGGTAGGAAAGTGTCCGGACAATCATGGCAATTGCAGTGTTATTGAAGCAAGTACCAGACACCACTTCGAAGATTTCTTTTGGTGGTAATTCTGTAGACTTGGATTCGGTAACAAAATGGTCAATTAGTCCGTATGATGAGTATGCATTAGAGTCAGCCCTTAGATTGAAGGATGAAGGATTAGGGGACATTGTCGCGATTACTTGTGGACCT
>DAJW01000047.1:4118-5793 GCA_002496485.1 Euryarchaeota archaeon UBA36 | reverse complement strand
GATTTCAGTCTAGCCTGTTCATTAGAATCAATTAAAGGATCGCATACTCCTTTTGATAGAAATATACATCAATCTAGGCCACAAAGAGGACAATTAATTTCAGCTGCAAGAATATCGGGTCTCTTAAAAAATTCTGAAATTAGTGATTCTCATAAGGACTGTGATAGAGTACAAGATGCTTATTGCTTTAGATGTGGCCCACAAGTACATGGACCTGCAATTGATGCAATACATGAAAGTCGTAGAATTTTAGAAATTGAAATAAATAGTGCCACGGATAATCCACTAGTTTTCGATGATGAAGGCGAAATTAAAATTTTGAGTGGTGGAAATTTCCATGGACAAAATCTAGCATTAGCAAGTGATAATTTATCAATTATTTGTCACGAAATAGCAGTAATATCTGAACGAAGAATTAATCAAATTCTAGACCCACAATGGAGTAATCAACCAGCATTTTTAGCTAATAATGAAGGATTAGAGAGCGGACTTATGATAGTACAATATGTTGCTGCAGCAATAATTTCAGAATTACATCTTCTTGCAAATCCAACCACAACTAGCAATATTCCAGTTAGTATGGGTAAAGAAGATCATGTATCAATGGGTGCAACTGGAACATATAGGTCATTAAAAGCTACCAAGTATCTTTCACAAGTGCTAGCGAATGAATTAATCTGTGCTACTGAAGCTCTCGATAGAATCAGTGAATCGCCCGGTATTGGCGTTCAAAAAATCAAAGATTGGGTTAGAACTAAGGTTGACAAGTTAGAAACAGATAGATCCCTAACTAAAGAATGTGAATTATTATCTTGTGGTATTTTAGAAGGAGAAATATCTGATATATTTGGGTGATATTATGCAAGATAAATTACATATGATGAATCATCCAGGTATTAATCCTGAACCCTTTATATCTAAAATAACAGGAATTAATGATAATTCAATATACCTAAATGAAACATATTGTTATCCAAGAGGTGGTGGTCAGCCTGGTGATATTGGTATTTTAGTAAATGGTAATGGAGATGAAATCAATTTTTATGAAGTTTTGCCCGGAGAATTCATATCTCATCCAGTTAAAGAAACAAATAATTTAGAAATAGGTGAAGAAGTAACATGTATAATTGATGTTAATAATCGAAATCAAAATACTAGGATGCATACTGCACAACATATATTTTCTGCAATAGCCGAGGATTTATGGGGCGCAGAAACAGTAGGAAATCAACTAGGACCACATAATTCTAGAATTGATTTGAAATTTGAAAACAAAGAATTGTTTGACCAAGATGAATTAATTAGTAATGTGAATGAAATAATTAATTCATCTAAATCAGTTAAAGTTCATAATTGGAATAGAAATAAAATTTTAGATCATCCACAAATAAGGCATACTAAATTCATCAATAGAATACCAACTTCAATTACTGAGCTGAGAGTAGTTGAAATTGTTGATATTGATTTATGTCCATGTGCAGGAACTCATGTTAGCAATACATCAGATATACCACATGTTAGATTTATCTCTAAAAAAAATAAAGGCAAGGGTAGAATCAGAATTTCATACGAATTTGAATAATTTTATTAATAGTATCAATATTAATGGTGGGCTCGGCAGGAATTGAACCTGCGATCTTCGCCATGTCAAGGCGACGTCATAACCCCTAGACCA
>DAJW01000047.1:0-3808 GCA_002496485.1 Euryarchaeota archaeon UBA36 | reverse complement strand
TAACCCCTAGACCACGAGCCCTGTTTTTCCGACTTAGATATTATTCATGAAATGTTCTGATTAGTTATGATATAATTTTTGAAATTTTTCCATTGCAACCTATCATCGAACAAAAACCTGCTAGACGTGTCCTTCCATTTTTCATTGTAATCTCTACACCATCTTTTATGAGTCCATATTTCTTACATTTGAGGCAATATCCATCGACCATGATTGTTTGATGAAGTTTTATTGTATAATTATATTCAATGTATGCATTTTTACATATTTTCTATAAAAATTAAAAAAACGTTGTACTGCTTAGCTATTTGTTAGTATTTATCTTAAATTTATTCTGATAACATAGATTATCGGCCTTATATGCGTCGATATTTTCTGATATATTTCACGATCTTAATACAACAAAATAAATTTCATTATGATTACCTTTGAAAAATTATTATATTAGATATAAATTAGTATTTTTTTAATAATAGTATCAATAAACCTTATTTTGATTTACAATATTACCATTTATTATTGTCAAACTCACTGGAGTAGATCCTGGAGTTTGACACCACCCATCAACAGTATCTGACCACAATATATTGACGTCGGCAAAATATCCTTCGGATATCACCCCTCTCATGTTTTTTCCGGAGTATATTGTTGAAGCTGGATTTCTGGTTACAGCAATTAATGATTCTAATGGACTTAAAGATAATCTATGTGTTAGTATACTACCAATCATTGGAATAGATATAATTGGGCAATTAGGATTGAAATCTGTTGCTACTGAGAATTTCCATCCCTCTTCTATACATTTCCTAAACGGTAAATTAATTTCTTTATTCAAAACATAAGGTGTGCCCACTAGGAAGGTTTGCATCGTACCCGATTCTGAAGCAGTACTTCTCGCTGAATCACTAGAAAATCCTACGTGATCTCCAGATACTGAGCCTAATTCAGTAGCTAACTCCAAACCACCCGAATCAATAAATTCATCAACATGGAGTCTTGATCCTAATCCAAATTTTTTAGATTCCTTTACAATATATTCTGTTTCCTCTGCTGAATACCAACCTGGTTCACAAAATACATCTACCCAATTAGCTAAACCCTTTTCAGATATTTTTGGTAATTGTTCATTTACTAATTCATCAATATATTCCTTTCTATTTTTATCATTTGGAAAATCGTGAGCACCTAACCATGTTGGATGAATATTTACTGTTTGTTGGTTTTTTATTAAGTCTACAGCTTGTAAAATTTTCAATTCATTTTCAAGATTTAGGCCATATCCGCTTTTTACTTCCATAGAAGTAGTACCATTAATTAGAGCTTTATGCACTCTTGCTAATCCACTATCTACTAAATTCTCAATATTACTTTTTCTCGTACTTTCTACAGTTTTTTTAATTCCACCACCTTTTTTTGAAATATCGATATAACTCATTCCATGTTGCCTCATGGATAACTCATTTGTTCTGTCACCAGACCATACTAAATGATTGTGCGAATCAACAAATCCTGGAACAATTGCTTTACCAAAAGCATCTATTACTCTTACATTACTAGAGGTATTTTTAGAGTCAAGATAGTTAGAATATTCATGTAATAGACTCTCCGAATCATCAATTTTTTCAATTACATTATTTTCAATTAATATTCCATAACCCTTTGGATAAATTAATTCTTCTCTATTGTTCATTTCATGACCCGATAATGCTTGATCCTTTTCACCTGTCGAAAGATGAGCTATTTCTCCGCAGTTCGCGATTAGGGTCTTCATGTATCCGAATAGTTACGATATTTGAAAACAACTATCCCTTCCGAGTCATATGGCGCGGTTGATCTTAGGAATAGAAAGCACTGCACATACATTTTCATTTGGTTATGTTGATACTGAAGGAAAGTTATATTCTTCTAAGTCAGCTTTGTTTAAACCTGAATCCGGTGGAATTCATCCTCGTGAAGCTGCAGATCATCATACAATCAAAGCATCGAATCTAATAAGTCAATTAAATTCCGATGAAAATTTTGATTGGAAAGACGTAGAAGCTGTTTCATTTAGTCAAGGGCCTGGACTTGGGCCTTGTTTACGAATTGGAGCATCTGTTGCACGAGGACTTTCAAATAAATTATCAGTACCATTAATTGGTGTTAATCATTGTATTGCGCATATAGAAATTGGTAGAAATGAAACTGGCTGCAACGATCCAGTTCTATTGTATGTTAGTGGTGGTAACACACAAGTAATTGCTCGATCTGAAGGAAAATATAGGGTATTAGGTGAGACTCTTGATATCGGCATTGGGAACATGTTAGATAAATTTGCGAGAAATTTTGGTATAGCGTTTCCTGGTGGCCCTGAAATTGAGAAACTATCAAATCAGTTCAATACAGATTCTATAAATTTTGAACGTATTTCGTTACCTTATGGAGTCCATGGTATGGATATGGCTTTTTCAGGATTATTGACTTCTGCTATTAGACTAGTCGAAGATGGAGAAAATATGAAATCTATTTGTTGGTCTATACAAGAACATGCATTTGCATCATGTATAGAGGTTGCAGAGAGGGCTATGGCACATACTGGCAAGTCTGAATTATTACTTGGCGGAGGAGTGGCATGTAATTCTAGAATCAGAGAAATGGCTGAAATAATGTGTAATGAAAGGGGTGCCAAGGCATATTGGCCTAGTAAACAATTTTGTATAGATAATGGAACAATGATAGCAGAATTAGGTAGAAGAATGATTCAATCAGGAATTATTACACAACTAGAAGATAGTGCTGTAAATCCATATTTAAGAACTGATTATACGCAAGTTGAATGGAATTAATAATCATTAATATACACCTTTTATCGAGAATACTTATCAGAGAGTCTAAATCCGGAGCTGATAGGATGGTTGCATAGTGCAGAGGAGAAGGAGAGCTAAAGCGGAGCCAAAGAACATTTTTGGCTCATCTGCAACTGCAAAGTCCTCAACAACATCTAAAGAAAAAATGAAAGCAAAATCTGTTAAAAAGATTGCAAAACCACTGCCGCCATCAATTCCAGGAACTATTCCTAAATTATCTAATTCAAATTCGATAAAAACAAAACCTACAGATAATATAGTAGTAAAAAATGATAATACTGAAAAGAAAATAGAAGAAGATGTAGAGGAAATTATCGAGGAAAATAATATTGAAACCATAATTGAAAAACAGATTATTCCGGATAAAAGAATGTCAATAGGACTGAGCAAGAAGATTGAAGAAGAGAAAATCGAAAAATTTATTCCAAAAACTGAGATTAAGCATAGTTCCAAAGCTAAAGAAATTATAGACAAAAGTACAGCTAGAGCTAATGAAAAAAATAAAATTCATAAAGTTACAGTCAAAAAAAGTGTAAAAGAAGTACCTATCAAGGATAATAAAATAGTCAAACCAAGGAATAAAATCAACAAAAGTATTTCTTCATATCAACCGGCTAATAGGGCAAGAAGATTAGATAGAAGTAGACATATGGAATATAAATACGAAATGAGAAGAACAATGGAAGATATAGATGTATTAGATGAATACAGATCTAATATTTTAGCTACAGTTTGGGCTAGAGGAGAAAGGCAGACAACGAAGGAAGCTCATGATTTCCTAATGGATAAATTATCTGATGGCATTATAGATGAAAATCAAATGACTACACTAAAAAAGATAGTAGATGGATATACTATCAGAAGATAATGATGGAATGGTTCTTCATTAATGTCCTTCTCGAGTAGATGTGGACATACAAAATCCAGGCGAACCTCCTTACAGAAGAGGAATTTACAAATCA
>DAJW01000048.1 GCA_002496485.1 Euryarchaeota archaeon UBA36 | reverse complement strand
TGGTTTTGGTTATGATCCTATTTTCATCCCCAATGACTCGGATGGAAGGACATGTGGACAAATGAAAAAAGAAGAAAAAGACCAACTGTCACATAGGAATAAGGCACTAAATAACCTATCTAGACAAATAAAGTCCCGTCAAAGTGAATAGTCACCTACTTTTAGGGCGATGCAATGGCATCCTTACTACGCCTAATCTTAATCCTATTAAATCTCATAAGTATCCCAATTTATCTTATTTTCATAATCAGTGAAGGATTCCTTTTTCAGGTTGCTGGAGCAATTACAATCCTTCTATTATTATCATTACTGTTATTCACCGGAAACAGAGTTACAAAAAAATCATTTAACCAGCATAAAAAAAGTACCGGGCCTATTGTGGTTGGAGAGGTTGAGCTCCCAGTACCTGTAACCAAAGAAGAAATAGATAATCCGGACAAGAATCAAAATATTACCAGATCTCGCAGAAGAAAAGAAATTGACAATTTACCGTCCATCCAAATAGAAAATAATAGCCAAGAAATATCACATATAGAATACCAAGCAGATTCCAAAAGTGATATTGATGTAGAAGGATTGGCTAAAGTGTATGTGGCTACTTCAGATCCAGATTCACAACACGAATTAGAGGTTGAACAGCTAATCTCTGTAAAGAGAGATATGCGAGATAAAGTCAAAGAACGTTTAACCAGGGAAAGGAGAATGATTCTCGCAAAAAATATAGCTAAAAAAGTTGCTCAATGGGCAGATTCTGAAGATGGCGAAGATTTTACACATATATTAAACAATAATTCCGAAATCAAAATTCTTTCAGAACCAGAAGAATACAATCCTAATATCCCTCAAGGAATATCATTCGTACGCGTGGATTCTAATAGAATTATCAAAATTAGAGTTTCACTAATTGTTAATCATAACACCTTAACTAAGGTACAAGATTACGACGATTTTACAGATACGGATTCATACAATACTGAAAATTCAATCCCGCCACCTATTGGATTTGTTGATTCTCCGAATTCTGATATAGAGTCTTAATGAGTGAAATATTCAAGCAAGATTACTATTTCGCATCATCATGGAAGATCCAGAACTATTGATTGAGGAGATTGCAGTCGAAAATTCTAGTCCGACTGGTGGAGTAATTTCTGTTTGGACTTTAAATCGCCCTGATAAACTAAATGCTCTAAATTCCGATTCGCATATGTTGATAAAGAAAAATTGTAGATTAGCAGAAGAAAATCCTAACATTAGATGTATAATAATCAAGGGCTCTAAACCCAAAAAATCTATAGAAAATAAGAAGCCTAAACCTGCTTCATTTGCAGCCGGAGCTGATATATCAGAATTTATAGATAAGAAATCTTATGATGTCAGACCATTCTTTGAAGATAATGCATGGGAATCGGTCTGGAATTTAAGTAAACCAACAATTGCAATGGTTGATGGATTTGCATTAGGGGGCGGTCTCGAACTAGCCCTATCCTGTGATATTAGAATTGCATCTACAAGATCTACTTTCGGACAGCCCGAGATTAATCTAGGATTAATTCCAGGTGGAGGGGGGTCCCAAAGGCTTTGTAGACTGATTGGATATGGAAGAACTATGGAAATCATCCTATCAGGTAGAATGATATCAGCAAACGAATCTTTAGAAATGGGAATTGTTAACAAATTATTGGAACCTGAAGAATTAGAGTCTACATGTATTAATTTAGCAAAAGAAATCTCCAGAAAATCACCATATACAATAAAGGTGGCCAAAAGGGCCGTTAGATTCGCCCTAGAAATGCCATTTTCCAAGGGCATTGAATCAGAAAGAGATGCCTTTGTATCACTATTTGATACCAAAGATAAAGAAATTGGGGTTAAATCTTATTTCGATAGAACTGATCCGCATTGGGTTGGAGAGTAATTTCTAAATCCAAATATCATTGAGGGCGGTGTACTCAGAAACCTTTTCTCCAGTATTAACAATTCCTTTAGGCTCAATTAACATCACCAAACATTCATCTTCTGCCATTGGTTTATGTTCAACACCCTTTGGAACAATTATCATTTCTCCTTCTTCTAAATCCACAATATTAGTTTTGAATTGAATCTTCATTTTTCCCTTTATTACAATAAAAGTCTCATCTGTGTCGGCATGATTATGCCAGATAAAATCGCCCTTTATCTTAACTAACTTGAATTGATAATTATTCATCTCTGCAATTACCTTTGGTTCCCAATGTTCTGTAAATTTTGAAAATTTTTCAAAAATATTTATTTTTTCCATATTATCTCCTACTTTTTATATCTCATCTAGAGCATTTTTTACTATATCAATTGGATTTTCATCTCGAGTAATATCTATCAATTTCCACCCCGATTCAATACCCCTAATCATCATTTCAGATTGTATTTCTCTTATCCTATCAATATTATTCAGGTAATGATTTACCTTTTTTCCATTATGTTTCTCTCTATTAGAAATCATTTCTTTGTGGATATCCAAATTCTCAACATAAAGCACTATGCCCACTGCTATCCCACCACCTTTTTCCCAATTCGAAATTAATCTTTTCGTTGGAAGAAAATGCACTCCCTCTATAATTAAATCAATGATTTTATTTTCAGCCCTATTAATCACGGAACTAATTCCTTCAGCTAATATTTCAACTGTTTCTTTCCAATTTTCTACAGCATTACTGCCTGCATTTTCGAAAGAGGATCTGTGAAGTGCACCTTCCCCAACCAAATCTACTCTAGTCCTCAGAACTTCTCTTACAGTATCTGTAGATGTCATCTTATCAAAACTCATCTCAGAATTAATTCTTCCTGCAAGTGTAGATTTACCCACACCACTAGTTCCCGTAATTACAACTAACCGTTGCTTACTCATATCCAAACCTCATCTTTGAATAGATTTTACCTCTAAGAACTCTTCAAGTCCATGTATTCCTAGTTCTCGACCATTTCCAGATTTCTTATATCCACCAAAAGGGGCAGAAACATTGAATCTTCCCCCATTTATGCTAACTTGCCCAGTTCTCATCTTTCTCGCGAAATTTAATGCCTTAGATTCATCAGAAGACCAAACTCCACCGGATAATCCATATTCAGAGTTATTAGCTAATTCCAAAGCTTCAGCTTCATCTTCATAAGATATTATAGATAAGACAGGACCAAAAATTTCCTCATTAAAAATTGTCATATCACTCCTCACCTCAGAAAAGGCTGTAGGTTTAACGAAGAACCCTCTTTTCAAACCATCCGGCATTCCTTCTCCACCAACCAGCAACTTTGCCCCTTCTTCAATCCCATTCCTGATGAATGAATTTACACTTTCTTGTTGTTTCTTAGATATTAATGGCCCACATCTTGTCGATTCTTCTAGCGGATTTCCAACTTTATACTTCTCAATCTTGTCAATTACAATATCAATAACCTGATCTAAGTGAATTTTAGGTACAATCAATCTTGTTAGCGCCGAGCATTCTTGTCCAGAATTTCCAAAACATGCATTTACTGCTATACTAGATGCCCTTGCAATGTCTGCATCTTTGAGAATTACATTAGCACTTTTACCGCCCAATTCCAATGAAACACGCTTCACACTTTGAGAAGCTAATTCACTAACTCTAATCCCTGCACTTGTGGAACCGGTGAAACTAATCATATCTAATTCTGGATGTTTGGCCATTTTTTCTCCAATATCCCTTCCATGGCCTGAAACCAAATTGAATACGCCCTTGGGTAGGTCAATACTATGGATTAAATCAGCTAAGAAGAATGAATTAAGTGGCGCTTCCTTTGATGGTTTTAGGACCATTGTGCACCCGGAAGCAATTGCTGGAGCTACCTTTCCTATGATTTGATGCAATGGAAAATTCCATGGCGTTATCATCCCCACAACTCCCACTGGCTCCTTAACTATCAACGAATTTCTGACTTCTTCTTCCCATTGAAAACTTTCTAGAATTTTTGCATAAGATCTTGTTACTACTCTAGGTGTGCCCACCATCGCCATTCTCGAATACTCTATTGGAGTTCCAACCTCAGAAGTAATTAATTGTGCCATCATTTCTGTGTTTTCTTTGATTGCTGCGGTTAATCTATTCAGATAATCAATCCTGGAGTCAATGGATGAATTTGACCATGAAGTAAATGCATCTCGGGCAGAATTTATTGCCAAATCCAAATCGACTGAGTTTCCGATTGGAACACTGCCAATTATTTCTTCGGTCGTAGGGTTCAAAACTTCTATTTTTCCTTCCCCATTTGGACTTATCCATTTCCCTCCGATATAGAGCTCTTCACGTTCATGCATGAAACCTCGACACAGTATTGTCTTAAGATATTCATGTACCGGAATGTTAGAAATATGTCTAGACGATTAATTATTATGAGGCACGCAAAAAGTAGTTGGAAGTATCCTGACCTGGCTGATCATGAAAGGCCTTTGAACAAAAGAGGAATTAGAGATTCTCCGAAAATTGCTAGACATCTCTCAAATTTAGGATGGATTCCTGATAAAATATTAGTTAGTAGCTCAAGAAGAACATTAGAAACTATGGAAGGTTTAGTAACGGTTTTTGGTACAATTCCGTATGAGGTTAGACCTGGCATCTATCATGCTTCATTAGTAGATCTGATAGAAGAATTGGGAATTCTTGAAGAAGCAACTACTATGATTATAGGGCATAATCCCGGTTCCGAGCTTTTGGTTCAATATCTAAGCCAATCATGGCATCAAATGCCAACAGCAACAGCAGTTTTATTATTTGAGGAAGATAATAAGTGGAAAATTTTTCAGGCAATTAGGCCTAAAGAAATTAAATAATTCCATCAAAAATTCTCATAATTTGTATTCCAATCTATCATATAATTCAATGTCTTAGTAACATTAGTTAAATTTCCTTCTTGCCAATAGTCTACAGCAATAATCGTGGGCCTCTTACCAATCTTTTCCCAGCAATTGATTGCCCTATCTAGTAGAAAATCATAATCATTGACGGTTCTGGAATTTTCTTGATCAGCTAGTCCATACTCACTGTATATCCAGTTATTCATGCTCCAAACTAATTGTGCCTCATCCCCTCTTCCCAATTCACACGTCAAATCATCAATATCTCGAATATCCCAAGGAGTGTCCCAAGAATGAGTCCATGCGTGATTCATCCATGTGAAATTATTTTCATACTGATATTGATAGAAGATAACAATATCCCTTCCTTCTAAAATCATATCACCAATATCGGGCCATCCTTCATTCAAATCCTTAGTATATGTCCTTTCTAAAATACCCGTTTCATTAAACAATATTTCGAGATGTTCTCCAGAAATATAATTCTCTAAAAAAATAGTAACAACATCTCCACTACTATTATTTAGTAATGAAGTAAGATTACTCAACCACTCATACGCATCAACTTCTCCAAATTGACAGGGATGGAAGAAAGATGTAATTCCATGACAAAAACGAATATCGTCTGGCTCAGTTTCTTCATATGATTTATGGTAGACGTCCAATAAAAATACTCTAATTCCATTATTCCATTGCTCCTCTAACCCTGAATTATGATTTACTCCTGCCCTTATTCCATCTCCTAGTGTGGCAAATGAATTATGAGTAGCTGCAAAAGTGAAATTATCATACGTCCTTTGGCAAAAGTAAGTCTCACCGTGGCAAACTAAATGGTCCTTAGAATCTAAATGATCTAATCCCCTTTCAATTTCCCAATTATTGTATAATCCATCGCCATCTGCATCCATGTCAATGTTATCGCAAATACCATCACCATCCGAATCTTCAGGGAAGGATGTATTTTCCAAATAGCCTACTTTGCATTCTTTTTCATAATCATTTAGCCAACCATCGCCATCTGCATCTGTATCTATGTAATCGCAAATACCATCGCCATCTAAATCATCAGGAATTGACTCATTATTCTTCAAATCCTTGTTACATTCAATTTCAAGAATGTTTAACCATCCATCTCCATCGATATCATTGTCAAGGGGATTACAGATTCCATCTCCATCTAAATCTTCAGAAACATTTAGCGAATCCATTGGATTGGTACCGCATTCTTCTTCCATTAAATTATTCCATCCGTCACCATCAATATCCGGATCTTCTGAGTTAGTGATGCCATCTCCATCCATATCAGGCGGTGCCTGTAAGCAACCCGCCACGATTAAACACATAATGAACAAAGATGCCAATTTCTTATCATTCAAATTTAACACCAATAAAATAAACTTTCATATTACAATACTAATTCATAGATTCATGATGATTTGGTACAAATGTTTGTTCAGACATTGGTGGCCTTACATATCCTCTGGCCTTTTCTCTTTTAGGTAATTTTATTGGCTCTGGAGTCAAATCTTCATATTCTATCATTGAAAGGAAATGATTGATACAATTTAAATGAGCATGCCTCTTAATCTCAGAATTGACAACATACCATGGAGATTGTTTGGTATCTGTATGGGCAAACATAATATCTTTTGCCTCTGAATAATCTTCCCATCTGGTTAATGATTCTAAATCCATTGGACTCAATTTCCACCTTTTATGTGGCTCATCTAACCTCGCCTTAAATCTCTTTAATTGTTCTTCATCGGAGACAGAAAACCAGTATTTGATTAAGATTGTTCCAGATCGAATCAACATCCTCTCAAACATAGGACATGAGCGCATGAATTCATCATATTCATTTTCGTCACAGAACCCCATTACCCTCTCTACACCAGCTCGATTATACCAGCTTCTATCAAATAGTACAATTTCACCCGCTGCAGGTAGATGATTTACGTATCTTTGAAAATACCATTCAGACTTCTGCCTTTCTGTCGGTGCAGGAAGCGCGGCAACTCTAACAACTCTCGGATTTAGATACTGCGTGATTCTTTTTATCACTCCACCCTTTCCAGCAGCATCCCTTCCCTCAAATACTACTACTACCTTCAGCCCCTTAGCTTTCACCCATTCTTGTAGTTTAATTAACTCCAATTGTAGTCTAAACAACTCTTTTCTGTATATCTTTTTTCCAATTCGGCCTTCAAACTTGCTCGCTCTACCAGTCATCCTATCGTCATCCGATTAGAGCCAACAACTAAAGCTCTGTGGTCGACTTACATGCCCCGATTTAATCAATTAATGATACTAAGTCCATTAAAGCCGCTTCAGGATTATTAGATTTTGTTACTCCACTAGCCAGTAAAACTCCTGAGGCCCCTAACTCAATAGCTTTAATCACGTCTTTACCATTTTTAATTCCGGCCCCACATAATACTCCAACATTTGAAACCCCATTAACAGCCTCAACAGTTCCACTTACTATTGCAGGATCTACACTAGTTACTGAAACATCACCTCCAATTAGTTCAGGTGGCTCAACCGCAACAAAAGCTGGACCAAAAGAACTCAATATTTTAGCTTCAGGTACATCAGCGGCACATGCACAAAGTACAAATTCTTCAGGTATGATTTCGGTTAGTTTTGATATATGATTTACACCAACCTTATGTTCCGCATGATTAATTAAAGTTCCTCTAGCACCACGTTCGATTGCAGTTAGTGGGTGTAAAAATCCAGTATTTGATCCGTAAACTATTGGATCTAGGTGTTGACACCAAACCTCAAGTTCGGGGGCTGCCCTAACAACAGAACTCAAATCAAAAGAGGAAACAGCAGCAACCAATCTAGCAGATGTTTGTATGCCTTCCATAATTTTAGCTAGATTCTCGGCCGAAAATCCTTGAGCAGATTCATAAGTTTTGAAATTTACGACTACTATTGGTTTATTCATGCTTGACCGATACAGCAATACTCTATGACCATGACGGGAATTTACATCATTTTTTTTGAAAAATATATTAATCTATCTTTGTTATATTTTTGAGAAATGATCTATAATTTCGTTAGATATTACAGTACCTTTTGTGATAATAGTATTCATTCCAATAAGACAACCTTCGATATTACATCCAGCTTCAATTATTGCATCTTGAAGAATAACTGAATTCTTTACTGATGCCCCCTTATCTATCATTACTCCCTTCCCAATTGCACTAAATTCTACATTACCCTGAATATTAGAATTTTCTCCAAACCATGAATTTTTCATTTTTGAACCAGAAGAAAAAGACTCCTCAGAGATACAGACCTGACTTGCTTCTATGAATGAAGTAGGAGTTCCCGCATCCACAAACCAACCACTAAATGGAAAGCCATTTAATCCCCCAGTCGAAGCAAGGGGTTCGTAAACGTCTCTTTCTATACTATGTGCACCTTTAGGCATAAGTTTGAAGATTTCAGGCTCTAAAATATAAGTTCCTGCATTTATCAAGTTTGAAAAAGCTTCTTCAATCGGTGGCTTTTCTTGGAAACGTAGTATCTTCCCAGAATCCGAATTATAATCTGCAACCCCAAATCTTGATGGATCTTCAACCTCCCAAAGTGAGATAGTTGCTATCCCACCATTAGAATTATGAAAATCTAACATTTTCTCTAACCTTAAACTTGTAATCAAATCCCCATTAATCACACAAAAAGTTCCACCAGATAAATAATCTTTACAGTTTGCGATTGCACCACCAGTTCCTAATGGATCGAATTCTTCAACAATTTCCACATCATAAGGTAAATCTATAGTCGAGAAATGCCTTCTCATTTTTTCTATTCCATAACCAGCAGCAATTACTAATCTTTCAATCATATTCTTGGGAAGAATCTCTACTACATGCTCAATCATAGTTTTATCTAGAATGGGGAGTAAAGGTTTGGGAATTTCCTTTGTCCAAGGCATTAGCCTAGATCCAAATCCACCTGCAAGAACTATCACATCCATGACAATGCGAAAATGACTTCCCATATCATGACTTCGTGAGTTAATTATGAAAATACCTAAGCGCATCTTTCAAGGGCATTCTCCATTTCGCACACCCATGAACATTCACGAGTACCAGAGTAAAGAGATTTTTAGAGAGTCAGGAATTACAGTACAAGATGGAATCCATTGTACTTCAGTTCAGGAAGCTTTAGACGCTTATGAAAAATTAGGCACCAAGGTGGTTGCAGTAAAAAGTCAAATCCATGCTGGAGGAAGGGGAAAAGGGAAATTATATGACCCAGATTCAGGAGATATGATTATGGAAGGCGGTGTAAAAATTGCCTCAACAAAAGAAGAAGTAGAAGTCTTTTCTTCAAATATTCTGGGCAATAAACTAGTCACTAAACAAACCGGTGACGAGGGGAAAATAGTTCACAATATATACCTTGAATCCGGATGTTCAATTTCGCATGAATACTATTTAGCAATTCTAGTTGATAGAGAAAAACAATCAATACTAGTGATGGCATCAACAGAAGGTGGTATGGATAT
>DAJW01000006.1 GCA_002496485.1 Euryarchaeota archaeon UBA36 | reverse complement strand
TCAGTTTCTGACAGTAACATTAACGTCAACTGTAATGGAATAGATATTACCAGCAAGATTTCAGTAGGTTCTGTAGACTTCGATTTTAACATATTTAATAATGAAATTTCTTCAATTCAGGGCAGTGGAATAACAGTTTATGCCGGCGGAAAGGCTACTTTAGAGGGCAATTCTATTGAATCTCAATCTGGTGGATCCGGTATTGTAGTATCTTCAAGTACAGTTCAAATTAATGATAATGAGATTGGTCCTATAGGCGAGTGGAACGGATTATGGCTCATAGGATCTTATGATGTTACTGCAGAAAATAATACTATTTCAGAAACTGCTAGAGAGCCCATAGTTGCAGGAAGATACACTAGATCGGAGTATGCAGCATCTAGATTATATCTAGCTAACAATTCAATTACTTATTCTGGTACAGGTGCTTGTTATAGTCTAACGCACTGGGGTGGTGAGTTCACCTGTCCTGCCATTCATACTTTCAGAACTGGAGTGACTATGTATGATAATCAGATTGATATTGGAATGGCAGGGGATGCAGATGGAATTATGGCCATTGGCTCCATTCTCGATATCCAAAGGAATACATTCAACGTACCAAATACTGGAGCAATAATAAAGCATTTTGATACTGGTTTTGCAGCTGATCAACAATATGGCTCAATAGCATTCTTTTCACAAAATTCTTGGAACGGAGTAGAAGAAACATACAATATATCCAATAGTTATGTAACTGTGCAATCCGAGTATATCCCTACTCCAACCAATGCAGATTTCCCAATCAAACTATCTTGGATTGGTCAAGAAGCACGACCACAAAATAACTTCCAGAATGCAATAATTCCTACCGAAATTAAGAATTGTCTAACATGCGTAAATCTAACTCCTAGAAACTTCCCTTTAGCAGTATCTATGGACCATAATTCAACAATATTTAATTTCGCTAATTTGTCCAATTCATTTTCTCTTTCCAATGTAAAAATTGCAACCCTGCCTACTAAATATGCTGTCCAAGTAAGTAGGGCTGAATTAGTCAGATTCCAGACATTAATTAATGGTGAAAGAGTGATTGACTCTTTAGTACTGGTAGAAGATGCTTTAGGAAATGACTTGTATACATTGAGGACCCAAAGCAATGGATTCACTCCATGGGTTGCGCTTTCGTCAAATTTCCATCTAGATTTTCGTGGTCTGGATGGAGGTAACAATCCAGATGGATTCGCTGATGATGAATATGAGGATTCATGCTCAGATGGAAGGGATAATGATGGAGATTTAGTGATTGATTCTCAAGATAGCGATTGTAATACTGCTCTAGGAACTAGGGAAATGTCACTATACAGATTTACTGCATATAAATTCGGATTTGGATACTACAGGGGAGAATTCACTCTCGAGGAAAACTCGATGGAAGAGATTGTTAATTTAGAAAATTTGCCACCAACCGTTTTAATCGATCAAAATTCTGGACAGTCCTTTAAGAAATATGTAAATATCTCAGGTTCCGCATATGATGGGATTTTGGACTTGACTTATGATTCAGACAGCGCAGCTCAATGGGGGCAAAGAGGGTATGTTCATTCTGTACAAATTAAATATCCGGGAATAAATTCTTGGGAGGAAGCAGCCTTAGCGATTGATAGCAGTGGCATGGAAGAAGGTCAAGTTACCAGATTCAATAGGCCATTCGGTAGTTGGTATTTCTCCGTAGATCTTAGCCATTTACCCGATGGAGATTATGACTTCCAATTTAGGGCATATGATGGCATCGAGTACAGCCAAATCGTGAATAGATCATTCAAAGTCAATTCTCAACCACCCACTGTATTAGTTACATCTCCTGCCCCATTTTCAACTCATGATGATGGCAAGGTCCTCTTCACAGGTAATTACCAAGATTATTATGGGTGTTCTGAAGAATGTAACAAGGATGTTAGTGAAATCTGGTTTGAAATACAGAAACCTAATGGTGGAAATACTCAATCAGCAATACAGACTAACGGAGATGGAACATGGCAATGGGAATGGGATTTCACAGGAGAGCCAAGAGATGTTGCCCCATATACATTCAATATATGGGCTGCAGATTCAGATTTCTGCACTCAAGGCAGCAGTGAAGAATGCTCCCCTACCTCGTTGACATTATCGATAGACAATAGTAATAGCCAACCTACAATATATGTGGAACAACCCATAGAAGGGGACATAATTTCTGTATCAAATGGAATAAATATTTCAGGAATAGCTAGAGACTTTGACGGTTCTATAACCAAGATAGAAATATATATTTATGATATAAATAATGACAATAATGAGGTTTATTATACAACAGCTACAGATTTCACGGCCTCATCCGATGGAGAAATGGAAGAATGGACTAAGTTTTGGGATATCCCAGAAAATTATCTGAGACATAATGCAGCATACAGCATTAGTTCTCGTTCATTCGATGGAACTAACTATAGTAGTTGGTCCGAGGTCATGTTTATTGCGTATGATCCACCATTTTCCGGACAAAGCCCGCCTGAGTTTAATCAAGAGCTTTGGCAAGAAGAAATTATTCTTTATTGCGATATTGACTCAACCTCAACAAACAGGTGTACTACAGCTAATATCGATTTAAATCAATATTTTTCAGATATTGATAATGATTTAGATTATTTCACTATCGTGAATGATCCTACGACTAACACAGACGATATATATCCAATTGTTTTCGAGGTAGGGCAAGATGGAATAGCAAGATATGATCCGTTTATTAACATGAATTATTATGATGAAGATATTAATACTTGGTCCCTATACAATGTAGTTTTCCAAGCACACGATACGTCTCAAGGAAGGGCATTATCTTCACCAATCAATGTAATAGTGGAACCAATAATTTTCAATATATCATCCCCTGAATTGAATTGGGTTGATGATGATGAAATTGCTATATTCTCAGGAGTTGGATTACCGGGCAAACAGGTCACGGTTTTTATAGCTGGAGTTGAGGTAAATTATACCATCGTTAGCGAAGATGGAACATGGCAGCTAGGAATTCCAGCTTCTAGAATTGAGGGTGAATCCTCTATTCCACAGTTTCGATACACTGGTCAAGAGTTCACTGGGACTAAAATTTTCTTAGGAGAGCCTGTTGAAGAATCAACAAATTGGGGGATGTATGCATTTATTGCAGTTTCGATTATTGCAGCCTTGTCTTTATTTGCGTACTTCTTTATCGAAATTGAAAATGAAGACGAGGACCAGCATATGGCACCTACAACATTAGATGAAGAAGATTCAGAAGATCCATATGCATGGGCAAAAGTATCCGAAGAAGTTCCTGAATGGGCTATGAACTCGGAAGAAGAATCGAATCAGCTAGATGAAGACCAGGAGATGCTAAAAACCTATGATGAACACCCAGGATGGCTATGGGATGCAAAAAATGAAGAATGGGTCCCAGATCCCAATTTTAGTGAAGAAAACACATGACAGAACTTACCAACATTCTTGAATGATTGTGCAAGCCAAGGCATATGACTAATCCTTCGGGAGCTCGACCTGGAGTCCAAGAAAGGATTTTTCTACATCTAAGAGATTATGTCGACCATTCTGAAAAAGTAGAAGTTCCTTTTGCACTATCACAAATGGGAATAGCAAATTCTGTGGCAATTGCTCGCTCAAACGTTCCCCGAGCTATATCAGGAATGAGAGATTCAGGTCATCTAATAGAAAGACAAGCCCATGTAACGGGAGTTTCCCGAAAAAGAAAGGCGTATTTTCTAACAGATGAAGGAACAAAAGTAGCCGATCAGATTTGGTCAAAGGTTTCCGAACAAAATATAAAAATTATCCACCCCAATGGCAAGTCAGAAGTCATTACTCTCTTTGAAGCAATCGAAAAAACCGAGTTACCGTTAAGACACGTTGATATGTTGAGATATATGGATGATTCAGGAACCATCGATCTTTCTGGACTATCTCCGGAATTGATAGAAAGAGACTTGTCAAAGCACATCGAGAAACAACTAATATCATATCTAAACGATTTACCTAGGACTAGGAGATTCTTCGGAAGAGAGGATGAACTGAATATAATTGTCGAATTACTAGATTCAAACTCAAGCTCAATTCTCTTACCTGGCATAGCAGGAATAGGAAAAACGTCTCTTGCAGCCCAAATTCTAAGTAAATTTACGCATAGAAGAAATTTACTATATCACAGATGTCAAGATTGGGAAGGTTCTAGGGCATTTCTTGAAACATGCGCAGAGTGGTTGTCGGCAATTGGTTCTAATGATTTGACTGATTACCTGTCATCTACAGCTGTTCCTCAGCCAAATATCGCGGTAAATCTAATTGAATCAGGACTTACAGACTCTCCATCTCTAATAGTTATAGATGATTTACATAAAGTTGGAGATGAAACGCTATATTCCATTCTTAAACAATTAACACTCAAAATACCAAAATTAGATGAGGTCGGATTGGTAATGTTCTCTCGCTCATTCAGGATGGTAGTACCCGAGTCAGATAGTTCTGGAAATATAGTCACCTTAGTAATGCCCCTCCAAGGATTAGATGCAAGTTCCAGTAAACAAATTTTAACTGCACTTCCAGATATTGATAACGATAGATTTTCACATATTTACACACTTTCTAGAGGACATCCACTAATTCTAGAGCTAATCAATAGAGGTAGTATCGCTGATACATTTCACGCAACACTTGAAGCCTATGTAGAAAAAGAGATTTTTAGTAGACTTTCAGGAGCAGAAAAAAGATTACTAGGTGCTATAGCAGTTTTCCGAGAGCCCATACCATTAGCTGCATTTTCAAGTGTAGAAGGTAGCACAGATTTACTGGACGAGCTAGTTGAGAAAGGTCTGGCCAGACAATCAGATAAAGAAAATTACGACGTACATGATTTAGTTCGTGAATTCTTAATGAGATCTATGGATGAATCACTAAAAATTGATCTACATTCAACTTCAGTGGATTGGTATAGGGAGAGAAAAGAATCTCCCGACCGTATTGAATTTATATATCATCTTTGTAACTCTGGAAATGCGGAAGAATTGGCAGAGGTTCTGTTATCAGAAGGTCATAATCTAGTTAGAGCAGGACATACTGAACTTTTGTCTATTTTGACGCCACTAGAGAGAGATGAATTCCAATCAAATATTTGGGGATTAATACGAGAACTACGCGGCAATATTCTATCTATTCAAGGAAGATGGGATGATGCAGAGGAAGAATATAACGCTGCAACTAAGTTAATTGGAAAGAGTAAGATGAGTAGAGAATTAGCTAGGATTCTTTCAGCTAGAGCTGATATTTCAGTAAAGAGAGGAGCTCTTGATGATGCACTAGACTTACACAGAAGGGCATTAGAGATTCAGATTTCTATAAGAGATGCAGTTGGTGCAGCCAGAACATACAATAACATGGGGCATATTTTTAGAAGAAGAAAAGATACTAGGCACGCACTAGAGGTCTATGGGAACGTAGAAGATTTATTGCGGACAGAAAATAATTCTAATCTAAGAGTGGCAAGAATTAGCTTAGCATCTGCGTTCTTAGAAATGGGCGAACTTGACAGGGCTAGGGAACATGCTCTGAGCTCATATGATGAGACTAAAGAGGAGGATAATCAATTCCTACATGCACGCTCACGTGCAGTATTGGGAAGATATTATGCCAAAATTTCAGATAAAGATTTGGCCCTACATCATTATTCAGGGGCCTTGGAAATTCTAGCAGATCTCAATGACCCTAGAAGTGCAGTAGAGGTAGAAATGCTATTAGGACAAGTATTGGTAGATACTGGAAAAATTGAAGAAGCTATTGAACATTATTTGAATGGCCTAACAATTGCAGAATCTAATGATTTTCGAATGCGTCAAGGAGAGTTACTAGCAAGATTAGGTGAGATAGAATCCGATAGATCACAGAGGATGAATTACTTACAGCGATCACTATCTCTATTCAGAGAATTGGGTGCTGTGGAAAGGATGCGGGAAGTCCAAAACTCTGTCCATAAGGCTGTAATGGGCCGATAATCAAATTGTTAGCATCTTTCCATCTCCTAAGAAATGTGTAAATTCCGGCCCAGTCTGAGATGAAATTGCTATCTCACCCAAAAATTTCTCATCTATTCTCATTAATACCTCACTTTCAGCCATATGAGGGGCGTTATTCTTTTCAGATAGATGACAAAGTACAATACTCTCCAATTTTGGATGACAAACTCTTTCCAATATTTCAGATGTTTGCTCATTCGATAAATGACCACCCCTGCCAGTAATTCTTCTTTTCAGGATATCAGGATAGGAGCCATTCATCAACCTGGAGTTATCATAATTCGCTTCAATTGAGATATGTCCACATCCTTCGAGGTGCTTAATTAGCTCATCAGTAGCATCGCCCAAATCAGTTACTATTGCCGCTCTTTCATTATTCTTATCACTAGCTATTACAGCAATATTATCTGAGTCATCATGCGGAATAGGAATCGGCAATATACTCAATTTAGATGATATATCAACCCGTTCCAAATTATCGAAAATCTTACATCTCTCAAATTCCCAATTCATTTTTTTAGCAGTGAATTGGTTACAATATAGTGGAATATTCCACTTTTTTGATGCACCCATTGCAGACTTAGAATGATCTTGATGGTGGTGCGTAACTATTATTGCATCAATATCTCTAGGTTTCAACTCTAAGGAGCCCAACCTTTTTTCCGTTTGTTTGATACTAAATCCACAATCAATCATCACCCTGGTTTCATCAGAATTAATTATCGCACAATTACCTCGACTCCCAGAACCTAGGTGTGTGATTTCTAATGCCATGTTTTGGATACCGTAAATCTATACTCTATCAATAAATCCATATATTTCAAAAAATTCTTACATTTTCAATACTTTTTATTGGATTTTCGAAATAAGAGCGATAAGTTGTACGAACTTCGCTCCATCATCATGATAAATCAAGTAGTTGAGGAAATATTATGGAGTGATTATGTGCGAAGAAAACAGACAGCATTGATTATCTCTATATTGATGATATCTAGTCTAGTATTCATTTCTCAAACTAGGCCACAGTCTCCTGTTTCATCAACTAATCCAATCCTAGCAGACGGAAATGAATCTCCAGTTACTGATCAAGACGGAGATTCAATTCCAGACTTATATGAAGTTATTTTTGGCGAAACTCTCATTCAAGAAATAAACTCACAGAAAATTAGCGTTGAAGGATTAAATCCTTCAGATTCTACAGATAATACTACCGACTATGATAGAGATGGACTTACATCTCTACAGGAGTATTGTTGGCCATATACTCTAGAAATTTGCTTCGATGAGAGAAATACACTTACTGGAAAATCTCCCGAGGAATCTTCATCAGGATTGAGGGAATACTTAGATCCAAGAAAATCTGATACAGATGGCGATGGGTTACCAGATGGCTATGAAGTATATATGTGCACAACTGGAGGTATGTATAGCAATAACCCCATTGATCCAATTAGTCAAAAGAAATTTTGGGAATGCCAATACTTTGATCCACTTGATCCGCGAGATGATATGGAAGATTTTGATAGATGTGATTTAGATTTTAGCTGGGGATGTGGTGATGGTTTTGATTTTAATAGTGATGGAATTATTGATTTGGGCGAGCGATTTACCAATACTGAAGAATATCTTTTCGGATCTCCTGAAGATTGGATTACCGAAATAGATGGCCTTTGGTGTTCAGGAGAAATTTTTGGATTAACAAAAGATTCATGCCAAACAGAATTTTCCTTGGAAACAGGTGAGTCTGGATGGCTTGGTAGTGATCCTCGTTTTTCAGATTCGGACTATTATTACTGGGACGATATAATCCCAGTGGGCTTAGAAATACTTGGAGATGGAATTATAGATGGCTGGGAAGCCCACCATGGATTAGATCCTAGAAATTCGAGTGATGCAATAATTGATTCCGACAATGATGGATGGGATAGTAATAGAGATGGAATTATTACTCCCGATATTACAACCTCAACTTCCATTTGGGGCGAAGCACTAAGTAATTTTGAGGAATTTCTCATAGATTATGATGATTCAAATGGAGTTACATCAGGCTTGACGGGTTTTTCACTTTCAGAAAATTCTAATGATTTTTTGACTTATCATCATTCTACTCCAATAGATTTGATAGATACATCAATAAATTCTATAATTTCAGATCAATCTAGGAATAGACTATATGTCTCCTCAATGCATGGTATTACAACACTTGACCCATTTTCTAGTACAAGTTCAAAGTTTATATTCGAATCTGGATTGTATGGAAGAACATTGACAAAATCCTCTCTAGATAATTACGAATATCTTTTTTTAGGCTCTAATATCGGTTTTCACATTATCAGACTGGTCAATGGCTTGCCTTCCGTAGAATCAATTATTAATTTTGAAATTGGTGAGATAACTGAAATTTTAGAATTGAAAAATTCAGCAGAAAAAATTAGTTTGTTGTTAATGGGAAATTCAGATGCTTGGACATTTTCTCTCGATAACAATTTTTCAAATGATGGTACAAATATTCCTAGTCCAGTTCACGAAATTTCAGATAATTTACTTGAATTCAATGCAAGCGTCACTAGTGCCATACATGCTGAATTTGAAGAAAGAATTCCACTATTACTAGTAGGTACGGATAAAGGCTTATTGGGGTGGAATTATACAGATGGAATTAAATTAACCGATAATCCATGGTGGATTTTTAATGTATCCACAGCTGAATTTTTCGTTAATACCGATATTTTCAATCCATCAAATTCTGCAACAGTAAATACCATGCTTGACGTCAGTAGAGATTCAGAAAGTAGCGAGGTTTGGATTGGCACTACCGGTGGATTACATACGATAGATTTAGATTTATTATTTTCTCAACCTACCAAAGCATTTGACAGCGAGAGGATGCTAAGTTATGATGGATTGATAAATGGAGCAAATAATATTCATTCAATCCTCCCTATTGATGATAGGGTTATCGTTGGCTCTAAAGATGGTACTTGGGCATTAGAAGGAAGATATGATGGAATTCTTGGTGAGAAATTCAATCAGACCAAAGTTCCCGGCCTAATTACAGATCTTGTAAGTTTAGATTATCAAGATGAGAAATGGATTTTTGCAGCAGTATCTCCGGGAAGATATCTAAATATAGCCCCAATGAATCCATTTTCTTCTGATTCAGATTTAGACGGTATGTCTGATGGGTGGGAATTTCACCATGGATTAGATCCTACAAATCCCTATGATGCCGAGAGGGATTTAGATTCTGATGGAGTCACTTCAAAATGGAATAATGACATTGAATTCACCAAGGATTGGAACAATTTAGATGAATATAGATTTCAATCGTCAAACGGAGGATATAATGGAACTGATCCCAGAAATTCAGATTCGGATGGAGATGGATTGACTGATGGACAAGAATATTGGGGGTGGTTCCTAGACTCTACAAACTTTACATGCTTTTACATGAACAACAAGTATACATGTGATAGCGAAAAGGGGGCGAATGCTCGAGAAATCCATCAAAGTGGATTATTATTGAATACTGGAGGTGGAACGGATTTCCCCACCAATCCAACAAATTCCGATTCGGATGGAGATGGAATGCCGGATGGTTGGGAGAT
>DAJW01000136.1:1893-4531 GCA_002496485.1 Euryarchaeota archaeon UBA36 | reverse complement strand
TGAATTATCACTAGGTGAAGTAGGTAAAGTTGGAGTGGCAATAGATACAATTCATGATATGCGTAAATTGTTTGATTCAATCGATCTAGAAAAAATATCTACTTCTATGACTATTAACGCTCCAGCAACTTCATTGTTAGCAATGTACATAGCATTAGCTGACGAAAGAGGAATTGACAGAAATAGTATTTCAGGGACTGTACAAAATGATATTCTAAAAGAATATATTGCAAGAGGGCTATACATATACCCACCAGATCCGTCGATGAAGTTAACTACTGATTTAATTTCTTGGTGCAGTATTAATCTACCTAAATGGAATACCATGTCGGTTAGTGGATATCACCTGAGAGAAGCAGGATGTACTGCTGATGAAGAAATTGCATTATCGATATCTAATGGGTTATATTATATCAGAGAAGCACTAAAAACAGGATTAGATATTGATGAATTCGCACCTAGAATTTCATTCTTCTTTGCATGTCATAACAATATATTGGAAGAAATAGCTAAATTTAGGGCAGCAAGAGAATTATGGTATATATTGATTAATGAAGAATTTCAGACAACCAATCCAAGATCTTCACAACTAAGATTTCATACACAAACATCTGGAGTTACATTGACCGCTCAACAGCCCATGAATAATTCTATTAGAGTAGCTTTTCAAGCATTATCGTCTGTGTTTGGAGGAACTCAATCATTACATACAAATAGCTATGACGAAGCATTAGGATTACCAAGTGAGGAAGCAGTAAAAATTGCTCTCAGGACACAGCAAATTTTAGCAGAAGAGAGTGGTATTACTGAATTTCCCGATCCATTTGGTGGCTCTTATGTAGTTGAAAATTTAACTAGCAAATTAATCAGTAAATCTAGAGAGATAATCAACATTATTGATAATAAGGGCGGTGCTCTGGAGTGTATTAAAAAAGGTGTGCAACAAAAAATGATTCATGATAGTGCTTGGAATCAAATGAAAAATTTTGAAGCTGGAAATAATAGAGTTGTAGGAGTTAATATTCATGATGATAAAAATGAAGATGTGATTGAAGGGCAAATATTAGATCCAAATGATGTTGTAACTAAGATTAATGAATTAAGAGACATTAAATCAAAAAGAGATAATACTAAACTAAAGATGAGCCTAGAAAATCTTAGGAATAAGTGTCAGAAAAATAAGAATATAATGGAATCCCTAATACAGGCATTCAAATCAGAGGCCACAGTAGGTGAAGTCAATAAAATATTCAAGGAAGAATTCGGTACATGGGAAGCTCCAAGTGGTGTATAAATGAAATCTGGATCAATCAATCATATTGGAATAGCAACATTATCCTTAGATGAAGCTGAAAAAATTTGGTCAATTCTGGGCTTTACATCTACTAGTGATGAAATAATAGAAGATCAGGGCGTTACAGTGAGATATATGAGGGGGGCAGGAAATACTAATATTGAATTACTTGAACCAATTTCAAATGAGAGCCCTATATCAAGATTCATAGAGAAAAAAGGTATCGGGATACAACAGATTGCGATTAATGTTGAAAATATAGAGTCAAAGATTATTGAACTAAAGAATAATGGATTTAGGATGATAAATGATGAACCAGTTAAGGGTAGTGACGGTAAGATGATTGCCTTCATACATCCATCTTCATGCGGTGGAGTTTTAGTTGAACTTGTACAAAATATTACCTGAATATTACTCAAGTAATATTTATTTATAATAATATTTTCGAATTTTCATGCCTAAAATTAGTTTAGACATGCCAAAAGAGATTTTGGATGATTTAAAAAATCATATTGGAGATAATAAGAAATTTGTTAGTGTAGCAGATGCAGTAAGAACTGCTTGTAGGAAAATGCTTGATCAACTTGATATAATTGATTATATGCAAGGTAGGAAAGGTGATAATAATGACAAGTAGGGATGAAGCAGTGGATGCAGTTGAGAAAATTCTAAGATATATAGAAAATGAAAATGATGTATTAAGAGAAGGGGTCTTGGACACTCCGGAGAGAGTTATTTCATCATTTGAGGAAATTTTTAGTGGTTATGGTGAAAATGCATCTGATATTTTAGATTCAACCTTTAATGCTGAAGGATTTGAGGGAATAGTTCTTCTAGACGGAGTAGAATTCCACAGTACATGTGAACACCATTTACAACCCTTCAATGGATTTGCACACCTTGCATATATACCAGACAAGAAAATTGTTGGAATTAGTAAATTAGCGAGATTACTAGATATGCATTCAAAGAGATTGCAAAATCAAGAAAGGATTACTAATTCTATTTGTGATGATATACACAAAATACTGTCACCTAAGGGATGTGCAGTAATAATTGAGGCTAAACATGGTTGTATGAGATGTAGAGGTGTAATGAAGCAAAATGCTTCGATGAAAACTAGTACAATGAAAGGAGAATTCAAAGAAAACTCATTTATTCGTAATGAGTTATTTAAACTAATTAATTAATTATTATGTGGTGATAGATTGAAATATCCTATCGTTGAAATATTTAATTCTGTACAAGGTGAAGGGTATCATTCAGGAATTCCACATGTATTCATTAGATTTGGGAAGTGTAATTTAAGCTGTGAATGGTGTGATACGGAATTCAATGAATTCA
>DAJW01000136.1:0-1506 GCA_002496485.1 Euryarchaeota archaeon UBA36 | reverse complement strand
GGTGGAGAACCTGCTTTACAAGATTTAGTCCCTATAGGAAATGAATTGAAGAAATATGATATTTCATTATCTATTGAAACAAACGGTACAATTCCAATTAATCCAATAATTGATTGGATATGTGTAAGTCCGAAAGACCAAGTATATCCTAACGTTAAGATTAAGCAGATAACTGGTGATGAATTAAAAATAGTATATTGCGGTCAAGATTTGAAGATGTATGATGAATTAAAGAAAGGATTTAGACATCATTTTATACAACCATGTTATGATGAAAATATTTCTGTTGAAGATAATGGTAAACATTTCAAAATAGTAGAGAGAATTGTTAAAGAAAACCCAGGATGGAGATTAAGCTTACAAACACATAAATGGATGGGAATATTATGAAACATGCAGTTATGTCACTATCCGGAGGAATGGATAGTACATCATTATTAATCCGATTAATAAGAGATGGATATCATGTTTCATGCTATACTTACGATTATGGTCAAAGGCATTTTGTTGAAATAGAAAGAGCTGTAAATAATATTGAATATCTGAGAAGTTGTAATATAGAAATTAAACACGAAATTATTGATATTAAATCTGCTATGAAATCTTTTAATTCATCATTGATAGATAAAAGTTCAATTATGCCAGAAGGGCATTATGAATCCGTTCAAATGAAATCAACCGTAGTTCCAAACCGAAATGCTATTTTTTCATCAATAATTTATGGTCATGCCCTCAGTATATCTTCTAAATTTAACTGTGATGTAAAAGTTGCATTAGGTGTTCACTCAGGAGATCATGAAATTTATCCTGACTGTAGGCCGGAATTTTATTCTGCATTAGATGTTGCATTTAGACTGGGTAATTGGGGTAGTGATAGGATTAAATTCTATCTGCCGTACTTAGATGGTGATAAAAAATCAATATTACTTGACGCTCTTACTTGTTGCCAAGAGTTGGGGTTGGACTTTGACATTATATTCAAGAATACAAATACCTCATATAATCCTGATAATAGAGGTCGCAGTTCTGGTAAATCTGGAGCAGACATTGAAAGAATACTAGCATTCTATGAAATAGGAAGGCAAGATCCCGTGGAATATACTGATAGTTGGACTGAGGTACTTAACAACGCATTAAAGATAAAGAGGGAGCATGAAGATTCAAATGAGTAATGTGGAAGAGAATAAGGATTATTTTGATGATCGTACGTATAAGGATAGGCTTACGCCCATTCAATATCATGTAACAAGAGAATCTGGTACTGAAAGACCATTTACAGGAAAATATAATCTCGAAAAAAGGGATGGTAAGTATTACTGTATTTGTTGTAATCATTTACTGTTTACATCTGAAATGAAATATGAATCAACGTGTGGTTGGCCGGCATTTCATACAGAACATAGTAATGCACAAATTAGTAGAATAAAAGATACCAGTCATGGAATGAATAGGGTAGAAGTTAGGTGTCACAAATGTAATGCTCATTTAGGTCATGTTTTTGATGAT
>DAJW01000026.1:8473-8904 GCA_002496485.1 Euryarchaeota archaeon UBA36 | reverse complement strand
TGGAATCAATGAAGCATATGCAACCTATTTAATAATCACAATAATAATTTCTTTTTACAGCCTTAGACTAATAAAGAGAAATTCAAATGCTATAGATTCCATAGAGAAAATTTCAAAATTTGTAAAAAAAGAAGATGAAGAATAGTCCCCGATTCCCCAACATTCTAATGAAGACCCTTCTAGAATGAAACGATATCATGTCTGGTGGGGCATTTTGTATAATCTGTGGAAACTCTTCCCCACTATCTTCAGATCGTTTATGCGAAGAGTGTTTTCGAAAGAGGACGGAACTTTCAAAATTTCCTGATAGAATTCAGCAAAATAGATGTGCAAAGTGTAATTATTTCGAATTGAAAGGTCGATGGTCTAACTTAACAGATGAAGAAGTTGTAGAATTGCGCATTAAAGAAAATCTATTATTTGATGAGAGA
>DAJW01000026.1:0-8092 GCA_002496485.1 Euryarchaeota archaeon UBA36 | reverse complement strand
AATTAATGTGAATACATCTGGAATCATTGAAGATCTAAAATTTAGTAATTCTCACGATTCATTGTTGCAGACTAGCAATGCAGTGTGTAATTCATGTGCGAGAAGAGCCGGGTCATATTTTGAAGCAACAGTACAACTTAGATCTGCTGGGAGAAAATTAAATTCTGATGAATTGGCCGATTTGAGGCGGACACTAGATAAAATAATAGAATCTGGAGATCCTAATCCCATGTTTTTTGTCACAAAAGAGGGACCAGTGACTGGTGGATGGGATTTACAGCTAGGATCCAAATCATTAGCTAGAATATGGGGGCGGAATTTAGTAAAGAAATTTGGTGGAACTGTCAAAGAAAGCTCAACGATAGTAGGAGTAAATGATGGAATAGATGTTACTCGACTAACTCTAAGTTACAGAAAGCCAGCATATGCTATCGGAGATGTTGTCAGGTTTAGAAAAGAAAATTGGCTTATTGATAGCTGGCAGAAAGAGGGCCCAGTAATAAGACGAGTCGATAGATTTGAAAAATCTGGAGTTACTTGGAGGGATATGGAGTCTTGTAATCTTATCTGCTCATCTAAGGAACAGGAAGTCGTAGATATCTTATCAAGAGATAGTTCAGCCGCAGAGTTTATGGATCCATCAGATTATAAAATACAAACCGTAGCTCTACCATATGATGATGATGGGATACAAAAATCTCTACGCATTGGATTCATAGAGGGAGAGTGGCTAGCACTACCAATTAGTCCGGGGAATATATGATGGCGGATACTAATCTTATAAAATTAGCAGAAAAGCTAGATCTTCAAGATATGGCCGGATTTACAAGAAAGTTTGTAAGCGATTTTTCTGCGGCAGTAGAATCTGAAATTGATTTACCTTTAGACTCCGATTGGAGCGGAGTGATATGCTTGGGCATGGGTGGTTCGGGAGCAGGAGGGATGTACCTAAAGTCATTATCAGATGATCATGGCGGCCTTCCTTTCATTATATGGAAGGATTATAATCTACCAAGTTGGTGGGGTCCAGAATGGTTAGTTTTAGCCACGTCTTACTCTGGAAATACAGAAGAAACATTGGCTGGAGTTCGAGATACGATTTCTGCGGGCGGTACGGTAATTGGCATATCTTCTGGTGGAGAACTCAGTGAAATTCTCGAATCACATAATGATTCAGTTTGTATCAAAATACCATCCGGACAAATGCCAAGATCAGCTTTCGGACATATTTTTGGGACTCAACTAGCTATTTGCTGGCAATTAGGACTTCTACCACGTCCAGATGATAAAGATCTTTCAGAAATTACAAATAGATTACAAATTGTTTCTTTGGAAAATGATATCTCAAATGAGACTAGTCCAGCTACTTCATTAGCCAAATCTCTAGTCGATAAAGACATTGGAATCATTTCTCCAAACTTACTGTCTCCAGCAGCTTACAGATTTGCATGCCAATTAAATGAAAATTCTGGGAGATTTGCCCGTCAAACAGAAATTCCTGAAATGAATCACAATGAAATCGTAGCTTGGTCACTTGAATCAACTGAAAAACACGCACTTCTAATTCTCACCTCGCAATTCTCGCACTCTTCAATAAATTCTAGAATCACTTGGCTGTCAAAAGAATTAGATAACTCTGTAAAATGGATAATTGAATGTGAAGGAAATTCCCTTCTGGAACAACTATTATACGCTTCAATACTAACAGACTGGATATCAATTGCTTTGGCTCTATTAATGAATAAAAATCCCTCAGAAATGAACTCAATTGTCAATTTAAAGGAATTTCTCAGTTCACTTCAGTAAATTTCTCCCAATATTAACCTCGGATCAGGATAGTAGGTTAATGCTTTATCTCGATCCTCTAGAGAAACTACTCCGGGCAGGTCATGGGTTTGAGGTTCAATTATAGACAGTTGAAAATGTAAGTGCGGCTCCCAACCGCCATTCTCATTTTCATCGCCAAAATGACCAATAATCTCTCCAGTTGAGATTTTTTGTCCTATAGTTTTGTTTTTTATAGAATTTGAGTCAAGGTGACCATATAGGGCCCAGAAATATTGATTGCCAATTTTATGTTTAGTAATGACTACATTCCCGTAATCACCGGGTTGAGGATTATATCCAAAGTGTGAAATTTCTCCATCCATAAAAGCCATACAGGGAGTTCCAACCGGGCCGCCAATATCAATTCCAACATGCACATTCCTAATGCCTTTGAAAATCTCAGAATTATATAATCCAGGCCTGTATTCATCATACTTTCCAATACTAAACATTGTAGTAGGATTTTTCCAAACACCCTTACTCAGATCCAAAATTGTATAATTATCCGGCAAGTATACTACTGGATGATAGTCTTCAGCACCCCAATCGATCATATTTATGCGGAATGGCCATTAGTATTCAGCTTCACTATTTTCCATGAATTCAACTGCACGTTCCAGAGATTGCATTACATCTTGCATCTTTGAACGATTAGTATATGAATTATTAATATGAGTCGATAATTTATTCCAAGTTTCACTCAACTCATTGTAGTTCTTCCTCAATCCAGCAATTTTTTTCTGTAATTCATCCGTCCTATCGCCGATTTTGTGAGCATTATCGGTCAGATAATGTAGGTGCATATATGCCAAAATAGAATTCGGCGAACAAATTATAACTCCCTTCTCCGATGCATAATGAATTAAATCTTGATTCTCTTTGTTTATCCTTTGATATATCCCTTCTGAAGGAATATACATGTATGCAAATTTTGTTGTACCCTCTTGAGGTCTTACATAGCTGCTGGCTACTTTGTCTATATGTCCCTTAATTGCGGAATTAAAATTTGTATTTTTCTTTACACTCATAGAATCTCCTTTATCCTCGATAACTTCCAAATAGGATTTCATTGGAAACTTAGAATCGATACAAAGAATTTCCTTCGTGTGCAATTGAATATGAGCATCAGGTATTGCATTTAGCTTAGGAATTTTTGTTCTCATATTCACCTTTCCACCAAAAGCATCTTTCAGACTTTCTTCTAATAACATCTCTCCCCATTTAGAACCCTCTTGTTTATCATCAAAAATCCTCTGTATTTTTCTTACTTCTAACCTCAAGTCTTTCTCAACGTCTTCCATAGTTTTAGATCTCGCCTTGATTTCTTCAATCCCTTCCTGAATCTTCAATTCTTTCAAAGAAATTGCCATGGCTCCCTTGAGTGCACCACTACTCCTAGATATTCCATCAGTAATTACTTCTGGTTTCAGATCTAAATCTAGCTTACTAACATCCGAATCTAATTTATCGATGGCCCTCTCATTCAGTAATCCCTGCGTTTGTATCCGATTAGTTTGTTCAGTAATTCTTTGAGATTCTTCTCTAATTGCTCTAAGTATACTTAGAACGTAAATCAATAGTAAAAAGAGTACTATTGATACAAAAACCAATCCATAAATCAAATTCTCGGACATATAAGTGAACGTTTATTTGAAGGTACTTTATTATTCCTTCAATTGAGGGATTAATTCAATGTAGATATCCTATCCGAACCTATGCGCCTACGGCGACTATCGATGAAACTTTCATCCTTAGATCAACTAAAAGAAAAAGTTTTGACTTTAGAGCAATATTCTACTGAAGGGAATCTAGCTTCACTATGGATTAATGACATTTTGAGATTTGGGGATCTCTTTCCCGATTGTACAGTTTGCGATCTAGGCTCCGGAAATGGTGTGTTAGGTCTAGGATGTCTATTGATGGGCGCATCATCAGCAACTTTTGTAGAGATAGATAGAAACGCTTGTAACACAATAAAATCTAATGCCTCAAATCTAGGATTTTCGAAAGCAATCAACATTCTAAATATGGATGTGAGGGATTTAGATATTAATAATAAATTCGATTTGATAATTTGTAATCCACCTTGGGGCTATCAAAATCATAAAGCGGACAGAATTTTCTTAGAAAAGATACTAAATCTAAAAACTCCAACCCACTTATTACATAGCTCAAAGTCTAAACATCTTGAGAAATTATTCATTGAATCACAATGGTCAGTCCTGAGATATAGAGAGGCCCCATTCTCTATCCCTGCTGCTTATGAGCATCACAAATCTCCTAAGTCAGTAACCAGTGCTGGAATATGGAGGCTTATGCCACCTATCTAATCAAATACTCCGGACCGTTGATATGGCAAACTGCTTCCGCAGGAACAATGAATGCTTCAGTAGATGATTACGTCACCCCTGGAGATTTAATTAATAATTCAGATTTAGAGTTCGGTCATGGCATAAAGATTGCTGATAAAGGTCCGATTGCATTGATTGCAGGAAAATTAATTTCTAAGGGAGGGAAAATTTCCATATCTTCATCATCCGAAGGGCCATTATTTCCAGAATTAGGAGATATTGCTATTGGCCAAGTTTCCCGGCTCTCCGAAAAAGTTGCTGAAATCATGCTTTTACATATTGAATCTAAAGATAATGGACATAAGTCACTGCCTGCTGAGAGATTATCAGCAGATATATACGTCTCGGAAATGGTCGACCGCTTCATCCCTTCTGCGGGAGATGCTGTGAGAATCCGGGATATCGTAAGAGTAAAAATAACACAAACAGAACCCAATCTCAAGGCCACAATGAAAGGCAGTACAAGTTTAGGAGTTCTTCATGCACAATGTCCACCTTGTGGGAATGAATTAAAATCAAGTGATAAAAAAATAGATTTCAATGTTTCATGTAATAGATGTAATTATTCAGGTTTTAGAGCTCTTTCTACCGGTTTTGGTCACGGCTATAAAATTCCAAAAAACTCTCAATTACATAAGCTGAATAGAGAAGGAGAGAGATGGTCAAAAGATGCCGAGAGTGTCCTAGGACATGATGGAGTACGTCCATATTTATCTCCCTTAGCCGATTTTAGAAGGGGCTTAAATCACCGTAATCCAATAAATACACATTCTCGAAATCCCAACAAAGGTCCAAAGAATAACAGGAAGATGTATCCTGCAAAATGTACTTTATGCGGCGATTCAACGGAAGTTCCATTCGAACCAACTCTAGGAAAACCTCTTCGATGTCGAGACTGCCTAACAAAAATTCAGTCAGGAACTGCTAGCAAGACAGAACTATCTAAAGAAAGAGAAAAACTGAATTCTGCTAGAGATAAATTACAAAAAACCAGAGGCATAAAATTATTTGTCGGAGGAATTTCTTATGATGTTTCAGAGGAAGAACTAGTGAAGCTATTTTCTAATTATGGCAAGTTGAAAGATGTTCACTTGGTCATGGATCGTGAGACGAATAAATCGAAAGGCTTTGCGTTTGTAACATTTTCAAGAAAAAAAGACGCAAATAAGGCAGTTAGAGAGCTCCAAGGCTATGATTTGAAAGGAAGAAAGATAACTGTTAAGGAATCCGATTCTAATGCTCGAAGAAATCGATAATAAGCGAAGCCGTGAAGGCCCACTACTCATCGGAGTGAAAATATGTGTGCTTGGCTAGTTATTGATGGCTATGAAGATGAGCCCGCTGCATTCGGCGTACCAAATTATTTAGGATTTCATATAAGATATATCTGTGGAGTTTTTGAATCTAAACAAATTGACTATACATATCTAACAATTGATAATTGGAGAATAAGGTATAAAAAATCTGAGAATTCACTCAATCGTAAAGAAAAACTCAAGCGTGATTTTTTAGATTTAGATGGTATTGTAATTTTGGCTGGAGCAGTAGTTCCCGGAAAATACATCCGAGGAACTCCGATTAGTAAAAACGAATTAGATGACATAATTTCACTATTTCCTAAGGAATTACCGATATTATGCGGTGGATGGGCGATAAGGAATTGGAGATATGCCGGATGGTCTCCAATTTCTAAAAATCTATTTTGTGCAGTCCAAGATACTGATGCGACTCTAAATCATTTCTTAAATTCCGGTAGTTGGAAAAACCACAAAAGAACCCCCGAAGAGTGGAGTGTTTGGTCAATTGCCGGTTCTAAATCCAAAGCTGTAACCAATCATCCAGATTTAATTTCTCCACATGGCCTTCCTGGACCACTAGTCTATGAGGTAGAGTTGTATCAAGGTTGTGTTAGATTTAAGAGAGGTTGTAAATTCTGTATAGAGCCAAAAAAAGGTATCCCAATTTGGAGATCTACTGATCAAGTAATTTCAGAAATTAGTTCAGCATTGGATAATGGCGTAAGAAATGTGAGAATAGGCGGCGCCACAGATATTTATTCTTATCAGGCTGAAGGGGTAGAAGAACTAGAGTACCCCATACCGAACCCAGAACCCATTGCGAAAATACTACATGAAGTTAGAAATGATGAGAGACTTTCAGTTCTTCACGTTGATAATGGAAATCCATCAATAATTTCTGAGAATATCGAACCTTCGGAAGAGATAACTAAAACCCTAACAGAAACATTATCCGATGGAGCTATTCTCTCATTCGGCCTAGAATCTGCCGATCCAAAGGTACATGAAATGAATTGGCTTAATTGTAATCCAACACAACTCAAGTCCGCGATCCGACTAATCAATAAATATGGCAGAGAAAAAGGAGAAAGAGGACTCCCTAAACTTCTTCCAGGACTTAACTTTATTGCAGGTTTGAATGGAGAAAGCTCAAAGACCTACAAAATGAATATGGACTTACTTAGAGAAATAAGAGATGAAGGACTTTGGTTAAGGAGAATCAATATTCGCCAAGTTGAGGGATTAGGGTTTCAAGAGATTTCATCCGAAAAATTCAACATTTTCAAAAAGAAAGTAAGACAACAAATTGATAATCCATTACTTAAAGAAATGTTCCCAGTAGGGACAATTCTGAGAGAGGTACATTGGGAATCACAGGAAAATAGGATTCGAGTACCAGACCAATATACAAATCCCATCTACTGGGATGAAAAAACTCGCGGAGAATCTGGTATAACATTTGGTAGACAGATTGGCGCTTACCCAATTCTGATTGGAGTGCCATATAAGATTCCTTTAGAAACTAATTCAGATGTAATAGTAACCGGACATGGAATGAGGAGTATATCAGGAACGGAAATTGGCATCAATATCAATGAAGCATCTCAAAAACAACTCGAAGCAATTCCTGGGATTGGAACTAAGGGTTCTTGGAAGATAGTCTCAACTAGGGCCAAAATTTCAAATAAACAAAAAACAAACTTCTCCTCAGTTGAGCAAGCTTTCCAACTATCCGATCTGAAATTACCTAGGATAGCCAAAGAAATTCTGGTTGTCGACTAGACATAAAAGTCTCCAGCAACTTCATTATCATCACCCAAATAATCACTAATTATGAATTCTGGATTCATTGTCTGCAATAATTTCTTTGCCGTTTTTTCCGAAGTATCTAAGTCCAGATTTAGAGGGATATCAAAAGTATCCTCTATCCATTTAGATAATCTTTCTGCGGCTAAGAAATCAGCACTCGTTCCAACAGTATCAGCTACGACCCCAATAGCAGAAACTTCATGAATTTTAGACATAGATAATACCATTCCAGAAATGCCTATCATCCCCCCATCTGGTTTTTCACTTGAAACAACAATATCCTTAGCTTCCAATTGCTCCCTAACTTCAGTCTGGGAACAAATGATATGTATATCTCTATCCTCTACTTCTGCAGATAATCCAGCTAAGACTAGTAATTGAGGGACCTTTTCTTCGGCTGCTAATCTCAGAATAGCTTCAGAAACTTCAAACTGACCAGCTGCGGTTACTGGTTGCATTCTTCCCGAAATTGTAATTATTTTCTCCCCTGAGTTCAGGGTCACGGAATCAATTTCCATTCCCGGTGGAGATAATAATCCCTCAGTATCCAAGCTTGCGTGAGGGGGGAAATCGGGATGAATTAGCCAACCCAAACAAGTCGACCGATATTTATCTTTTAATCCATCAATTACTAATTTTCCTACATTTCCCACTCCTGGGACGGCTTCAATCATCGCTATGTGAGGTGGAAATCCAGATTTTTCTTTCCAATGTATTTGTGTCCTATTCATCCGAGAAATCCTCCTCTATTGATGGTAGTGATTCAATCCATTTTTTGCTGCCCGCATCAAGACGCTTCCTCCTTCT
>DAJW01000148.1 GCA_002496485.1 Euryarchaeota archaeon UBA36 | reverse complement strand
GTCATCACTCAATCTGGCCCTAAGTCATTAGGATTTAGGAGGACCTGTGGAGGATTAGTGATGACAGAAGTTAAACATATATCTGGGAAACAGAAGCAAATAGCGATTAGTGAATTTTTTGAGAAGAATAAACATTTCTTAGGATTTGATACACTTCAGAGAGCAATAATTACAGCGGTAAAAGAAGCTGTAGATAATTCATTAGATGCTTGTGAAGAGTCTCGAATTTTGCCGACTATAAGGATTGAAATAAATCGGAAAAAAGGGGATAAATTGGAGCTAATAACCCAAGATAATGGGCCAGGAATTCCTCGTGATTCTATAGAAAACGTATTTGGAAAATTTCTTTTGGGCTCAAGATTTCACGCAATTAGGCAAACAAGAGGGCAGCAAGGAATTGGAATCACCGGAGTGGTAATGTATAGTCAACTAACTGCCGGTTCGAAAACCAATGTAATCTCAAAAATAAAGAATGATTCATCGGCAGTTTATGTAGAATTAGGATTAGACACCAGAAAGAATAGGGCAACGAAAACCGGAGAAAGAAGGGATGTGTGGATTGATGATGCAACCGGTCGAGAGGTTGCACATGGATTGAAAATTCGAACAGTAATGAAAGCAAAGTTTCAGAGAGGTAAACAGTCGGTTTACCAGTATTTGAGGATGACTTCTATTGTAAATCCGCATGCCAGTATTTCACTTATTGTAAGAGATCAGAAGGGTGAGATAATAGAGGAAGGTAATTGGCCAAGAACAACAGAGAAGTTGCCCAGAATCGTGAATGAGATTAAGCCTCATCCTCATGGAATTCATTTGGGTGCTCTTCAGAGATTACTGAGAGAGTCTGGAGAAAGAAAAATGACTTCTTTTTTGAGGCATAACTTTTCAGGAGTTAGCATAAGGGCTGCAAAAGAAATTCTAAATAAATGTGAAATAGAAGAGAATAGAACCCCTAAGAGAATTAAATCAGAAGAAGCCGGAGAGATGATTCAGGCCTTTCAAAAAATTAAGCTATTACCTCCACCCACAGATTGTTTGTCTCCAATTGAAGATCTATTGATAAAAAAGGGTCTATCGAAGGCAATTGATTCTCGTTTTGCTTCTACAGTTACTAGAAGTCCCAAGGTTTCGCAGGGAAATCCTTTCCAAATTGAAGTAGGTTTAGTTTTTGGCGGTAATCTAAGTTCAGATGGACCTATTGAGATTTTAAGATTTGCAAATCGGGTACCTTTAATGTACCAACAGGGTGGATGTTTATTGACTAAATCTCTCGAAGCTGTAGATTGGAAAAGATATGGTTTAGATCATCCGGGTGGGAGAGGTATTCCGAAGGGGCCCGCGGCAGTTTTGGTTCACTTGGCATCGACCAATGTGCAATTCACCAGTGAAGCAAAAGAAGCTGTAGCTGAGAATGAAGAGGTATTCGAAGAAATTAGATTGGCAATGTTAGAAGTAGGTAGGGGCCTAAAAAATCATCTAAAGAAGAATTCGGAAAGAAAAAAAGCAAGAGAAAAATTTGAATTGGTTAATATTATTCTTCCCGAAATTGCAAAAAAAAGTTCTCAATTATTATCTAGGGAAGAGCCTGATTTAGCTCCAATTATTACAAAAATAATGAATGCAGTGTTCTGTGAAGAAGAGATTGGTTGGGATAAGCAAAGTAAACTAGCTACCTGTAAAATTACTATTTTCAACTACACTGCCAGAGCTAGAGCATTTACGATATTGGCAAAATGGCCTGAAAGTGAAGAAAGTAAAATCATTAAAAATCCTGGCGGTAGGAAAGAAGCAAAGGGGATTTGGGCATGGAGATTGGATACTCTTAATCCAGGAACCTCTACTGAAATTTCATTCATGGTTTCTGGATTGACTAAGGGTGAATGGTTAGAGACTGATATTTTCTTCAGAGGGAACGGAGATATTATTGGTGCAACAAGAATTGATGAAAAATTATTAGATGAAATGAGAAAATCAGAGTCTTTAGAAGCAATAGAATTGGAAATGGATGAAGATCTTGTAAAACATAATGAAAATACAGATATTACTAAAGAAAATGAAATGGAGTCTAAGACAAATTCTGATTTGGGAGATGGTCAAAGAACTTTATTTGATAATTATGGGGTGATTGAATGACTGAAGAGCAGTCAAGAGGTCGAGATGAAGTTGTAAATGCACTTCATGATGTAGTTTCGGAAATGCACGATAAGATGATGAAAGGAAATCCACCCACAATGACTCTACCACAACGAACTAAGAAAAATATAGGCTTTGATGAAAAACTGGGAGTTTATAAATATGGAAAGAAAACCTCTGTTAGAGATGCTACTAGTTTAGGGTCAGCAAGAATGTTACTTCGTTCACTACATATCACGGAATTCATAGAAGAGATGATTGATAATGAAAAATCTTCAACATTGAGGGAAATGTATTACATTTCGGAAGGATGGGGTCATGGAAAGTTTCATTCACAAAATGAAAGTAATAATTTGGCTGAGGACCTAGAAATAGTTACTAAGTGTCTTCGTGAAGATTTTAAACTCAGACCTGAAGAAGATGGAGCAAGAATAATTGGAAATGTGACATTTGAGGAGAGGAATAGAAAGGGAGATTGGATGAGAATCAATAGCAGGGATGATGTGGGAGATTCTGGTTATGGCGTTCCTTACAATGTTGAGCCTGAGAAATTAAAATTGGCGGAAGAAGATATTGATTTTGTTATGGCCATAGAGACGGGTGGGATGTTTGACAGGTTGGTAGAAAATGGTTTTGATGAAGAAGCTCGATGTGCATTAGTTCATCTTAAGGGACAACCCGCAAGATCTACTAGAAGAATAATGAAGAGGATGAATGAAGAGTGGGGTAAGCCGATTGTAGTTTTCACAGATTGTGACCCTTGGTCATTTAGGATATTTGCGAGTATTGCATATGGAGCGATAAAGACGGCTCATATATCTGAATACTTAGCAACAAAAGAAGCTACATATCTTGGAATAACAGCAGATGATATTCTCTCTTACGACCTTCCAAGTGATGATTTATCTAAACAGGATTTGAATGCCTTAGATGCAGAGTTGAGCGATCCTCGTTTCTCAGATGGATGGTGGCAAGAACAAATAAATTTGATGAAAGAAATAGGTAAGAAAGCAGAGCAGCAAGCATTGGCTAAATATGGTCTAGATTTCGTTACTGACACATATTTACCTGAGAAGCTTTCATCAATTGGTGTAGGATATTAATTACGAACACTGATAGATGATGGTCGGTACGGAATATTATGTCAAAC
>DAJW01000112.1:11690-11893 GCA_002496485.1 Euryarchaeota archaeon UBA36 | reverse complement strand
GGTGTGGGCGATAATTCCGATATGTATCCAAATGATCCAGAGGAACAGTTTGACACTGATGGCGATGGAATTGGAGATAATTCCGACAATGATTCAGATGGAGATGGAGTTCCGAATGCATTAGATGGAGCCCCACTTAACCCAGATGTAACCGTTGACAGTGACGGAGATGGAGTTGGAGATGAAGACGACGCTTTCCCTAA
>DAJW01000112.1:0-11294 GCA_002496485.1 Euryarchaeota archaeon UBA36 | reverse complement strand
AATGACGGTTTCATGGACTTCTTAGATTACTTCCCATTAGATTCTAATGAACATAGGGACACGGATAGAGATGGCGTAGGAGATAACTCAGACGCATTCCCAGATGACCCGCGAGAAAGATTCGACAGTGACGGAGATGGAGTTGGAGATAATGCCGATGTATTCCCATCAGATTCCAATGATTGGATTGATACAGATTCAGACGGAGTTGGGGATAATACCGACGCATTCCCAACCGATCCATTAGAATTTGTTGATAGTGATGGAGACGGCGTAGGCAATAACGAAGACGCATTCCCATATGATGAATCTGAGACCAAGGACAGTGACGGAGATGGAATTGGAGATAATGCTCAGGCGCAACAAGATGCTGGAATAACTGATACAACAACTGATGATTCAGATGATGGTGGATTCCTAGGATTGCCTGGATTCTCCTCTATCATGAGTCTTGTATCTCTAGTTGGTGCTGCTATCATAGTTACAAGTAGACGTAAGGACTGAGTCGGCCCTAATTGGGCCCTCAGAACCCTCTGTAATGGCGATAGCTTTGAAAAAAATGGTGCCGGGAGCGGGACTTGAACCCGCGACCTTCGGATGACTCAGGCATCACAAAGTGGGTTTTCGGCGCGAACATGCCTTACGGCTGCCCTATGAGTCCGACGCGCTACCAACTACGCCACCCCGGCATTATATCCTGACCGAGCAACAAATACATTTGAGTATTCCCCGATAATAATGCCTAATTCTTCTCTCACTTTCACGCGTAGCATTGATGTGTCTACCTTCATCCCTTAAACACGAGTGCAATGGTAGATGTAGACTCAGCCTTGAGGGCAAGCGCATATTCTGGAAAGAAAAAACCCAGAGATGGGAATAAAGAAGATAGAAAAAGTACTACTTTAGAGCCATTTGAACCTGCATCTCATGCATCTAAAGAAAAAGCAGATGCATTATCTATGTGGCTAGTGATTATTTTTGGCCTAATCGTGGCATTAATGATGCGTTATTACTTCATGCCAACTTTGGAAAAAACAGAGGAAGCCCTTTGGCTCCTCCCAGTATTATTGATATTCACATTAAAGCCATTACACAAAGCCATAATACCATCTGATTATTACGATCTCTATACCAGAGGAAATTGGTTTAGAGCTGGTTTCTTGTATTTATTTACATGGCTGGCTCTTTCTTTTGCTATAGTTAATCCACCTCTGGCAGATATAGCCCCACCGCATGTTGCTGACGGAATAGACATTGAATATACAGAAGGAATTGCAGGATATAGTTGGGAAAATTCCGTTTATCAACTATCAATTAATCAAGATTCAATTGAAGTAATATTGGGATTGGCCGTACGAGACAACTTGGATGTTACGGATTCAAATATTTCTGTAGTTATTACTCAGAAGGGGCAATCCGAACCTCTAGTTTCATTACAAGGTATTGTGCAAAATCAGATTGAAGTATCACAACAATTTGAAAATGTCAGCCAATGGAATAGAGGATTATGGACTAATCAACTATCAAATCGAGTATCCGAAAATCCTCAAGTAGCCCCAAATCCATTGGATTATGGTATGGCATGGAATTTAGGAAATTTAGGTCCGGGAGAATATACAATTTCTGTTGAAATGGATGAAGATGGAGCTCCTTGGAGTACAGGAAAGAATTTCTGGAACCAAGACTATACTCTTTTAATCTCTCAAGTGGCTTAATTACCAAGTAAAATACAAATTCGTGCAGTCATTGCATCTAGTTGTAAGTTTTCGCCACCACCTTCTACCATTCTGAAATCCGCTTCTGCCATAATTTCTGTAATTTCTAATTTCATTTTATCTTCGATAAATGGTATGTTTTCCAATTCTCTGTGAAGTTGATTAACTAAGTCAGTTCCAGCTAATCCATATTTATCCTGTATTTCCCTCATTTTTATCCTTGAATGCTTAAATCCATGTTCTTTACAAGAGTCAAAGAAATGCCTTAACTCCTCGGGTGGTGCAGTTGCAGTTGTCTCGTAAATCATATCCCTAGTAACTACGGAACTCAGAGAGGATGCCACCTGCAATGAAGTGATGGCCTTTCTCAAATCCCCAAGACTTACCTGTGCGATAGCCATAGCAGCATCAGATTCTATTTCAACATCTTCGGATTTAGCAACTTGCAAAATCATTTCATAAACCTTAGATTCTTCAAGAGGTCTAAATCTAAAGACTGCACATCTGGATTGAATCGCCTCAATTATCTTAGATGAATAATTACAAGATAGAATAAATCTGCATGTATCGGCATACTGCTCCATTATCCTTCTCAGCGCTCCTTGAGCATCAGAAGTTAACGCATCTGCTTCATCTAAAAATATCGCTTTGAAGTTTGTGCCGGGTAGGGGTACAGTCCTGGCAAATTGCTTTACTTTAGTTCTGATAGATTCCAACTTTCTTTCATCACTAGCATTCATTTCCAATAAGTTATTTCTAAAATTTTCTCCAAATACATCTCTAGTCAATGCTAGTGCAGCAGTCGTCTTACCAGTTCCTGGTGGTCCTGAGAACATTAAATGCGGAAATGTACCGGAATTAGCATAGGATCCTAACCTTTCTACTATCGTCTCTTGCCCTTTAATATCAATTACAGATTTCGGTCGATGACGTTCCACCCACATTTCACTCATAGTCGTCAGTCAATACCCAGAAGTGAGTGTCCTTGAACGTTGGGGATAAGACAATCTGTAAATCAGTAACTTTCATCATTGTTGGGAAAATCTCCACTTCTGATGTCAGAAATATATTTCTTCACAGCAGCATCTATTGTATCTCCTAGGCTAGCATATCTTCTCAAAAATCTGGGCGAAAATTGTTTAGTTATCCCTAACATATCATGTAAGACCAAAACTTGCCCATCACATTCAGGTCCTCCGCCGATTCCTATTGTTGGAATCTCTAGAGATTTACTTACCTCGCCTGCCAAATCAGCAGGAATTTTTTCAAATACTACAGAAAAACAACCCGCTTCTTGTAATGCGTGAGCATCACTCATCAATTTCTTAGCTTCTTCCTCTTCTTCCGCCCTAACAGAGTAGGTGCCGAATTTATAGATAGATTGTGGAGTAAGGCCAAGATGCCCCATTACGGGAATTCCAGCTGTCAAAATCCTCTTGATAGAATCAACAATTTCAATTCCACCTTCTAACTTAACTGCATGTCCACCTGATTCTTTCAATATTCTTATTGCACTTTTTAGAGCTAATTTTGAATCTCCTTGATAGGTCCCAAAGGGCATATCTACAACCACCAGTGCTCGATCAACTGCATTGACTACACACTTTGCATGGTAAATCATATGCTCTAGAGTAATAGGAACTGTAGTATCATTTCCTGCCATAACATTTGATGCTGAATCACCAACTAAAATCACATCAATTCCGGCTTCATCAACCAACCTTGCTAATGAAAAATCATATGCAGTTAGCATAGATATTTTTTCATGGGCCCGCTTCATTTCTTGAAGTGTATGTGTGGTAACTTTCTTCGCTCTACCTGCTACAACCATCCCATCCCTCATCATCCGGATACATACCTACATCTTCAACTACTCGGCTTCAATCGAATGCTGATTTAAAGCATCTTCATCTAGTTGAATGAACTCCTCTAGGCTAATTTTTCCATTTTTGTTGTTGTCTAATTGAGAAAATAGTCTAGACAAGTATTGCTTTTCATAAGTATCGGGTTTCAAGTAATTCATCGCTGTAGTAAACTCATCGAAATCCAAATCATTATCATTTCTAGTTTTAACTGAGAAGAATGCAGCCTTCTTTCTTCTAATTTCTACCTCATCAGAATTTTTCAAAGTAAGCGTAAAAGTATTCCAAGGAGAAATAATACTTTCATTATATTTTTCACCATAAGATTTGAAAATCAATAATCCTAGAATAATAGCAGTAGATGCCCCTATTAATGCTTCAGTCCCCATAAGAATCAGTAACCAAAAACCCGCTAAAACTCCGAAAAACTGTGTAAAGGGATACATTGGAGATTTCCATTCCGGCATATACCAATTGTGCGAGCTACTAGAAGTTCTGAGTATAATTACACTAAAATTAATCACTATAAAAATCATGATTTTGAAACCAGAAGCTAGTTCCGCCACGTCATGAACCGGTAGAAATGTTATCGCCAAACCCATGGATAATCCGGTAAAAATAATCGAGAGTTGAGGTGTTTGGAACTTAGGGTGAACCTTACCAAAAGCATCAGGGATTAACTTGTCCTTTGCCATAGCAAATGGGAATCTAGATGCAGCCATCATTCCTGCAACTGCCATAGAAGTCATAACTATAACCGAAAATAATGCAGCTATTGTGCCTATTAATTCGCCACCCACGCCCTCGGCAAAAATGTATACCGGATCATGTCTTGCGTGATGACTATCATCTTCTTCCAAATAATCCGATGGATTCATAACAGCCGCCATTGAGAACGTAATAAAAACGTATAAAAAGCAACTAATTAGTAATGACAGTAGTATCCCATTTGGTATATTTTTATTCGGATTTTTTATTTCACCACCTACTGCTGCTATTTTTGTAACTCCTGCATAAGATACGAAGACAAACGCAGCAGTAGTTGCCACTGAACTAATTCCTCCACCGAATGCTTCCTTGGATACTACTGAATCCCAATTAATTGGCATAGTAATTAGAGACCACACGCTAAGTCCTAGAAGGAAGGTTGTAGCTGAAAGTATGATTGGCGTTTGTACCTTTTTTATACTCTTCAATCCTCTAATATTAATTATAATGATTATAATTAGCAATAACAATGCAGCTACTTGAATATCAATCTCCATTTCTAATCCTGTCAAATCTCCGATTGCGGCCTCTATTACCCATAAATAGGCTTTAAATCCAATCAAAGCAAAAGCAGATTTTAGCATGAAATTGGCCCATAGTCCCAACCCAGAAATAGTTCCAACGAGCGCTCCAAATGTTTTCTGAACGTATACGTAAGTACCTCCAGTAAACGGCATTGCAGATGCTAGTTCTGATTTCGATATGGCGGCAGGAAGTACAACTATTGCCGCCAAAAAATAAGCTAGCCATACTCCGCCTACTGGGATAGTACCTCCGCCCATTTCTAGCATAGCTAAGGCTGGAAGTACAAATAGCCCAGACCCTAGCATCGCAGAAAGAGATATTATGACTACGGAAATTAATCCTATTTTTCTTTCAAAAAACTCCTCTTTAACTTCCGTAGGCCCAACTACAATTCCCCGAATATCATTAGTAGATGGATTTTCCATATTGTGCCCACTACAATTACTCAGTTGAAGGTTACTAAGCAACACATTAGATACTAGTTCCTTTACCATTGCTCATGGCAGATAAAATAGAAAAGGATAAAGTAGCTACAGTGAACTATACTGGATCTTATTTAGATGGACAAGTTTTTGATAGTAGTGAAGGTAAGGATCCACTTTCTTTTCTAGTTGGTCATCGTCAAATGATTTCGGGTTTTGAACAAGAACTAATGGGAGCAAAGATAGGAGAGAAACGAAAGTTCACCCTCACTCCCGATAAGGCATATGGAGAGAGGGATGAGAATGCTATCCAGAAAATGGATAAAGGACAATTCCCAGATGACATGAATTTAGAGGTTGGAATGATTGTCGGAGCTCAGAGCGATCAAGGACCTATACAATTCTCAATAGTCGCTATAGATGGAGAGATGGTCACAGTTGATTTCAATCACCAAATGGCAGGTATGACACTAAGTTTTCAAGTCGAGGTTGTCAATGTTAGGGAAGCAACTCCTGAAGAACTTCTCCATGGTCATGCACACGGATTGGGCGGTTACAATCACTAGTTCATCTTAGCCACAACTTTCAGCTCAATTGCAATAGGTGAAGGTAATGAGTGAATCCCAACAGTAGTTCTAGCCGGTAAAATTTCCGAAAAATATTCTGCATATACTTTATTATATTCAGCAAAGTCTCTTTCCATATCAACTAGAAAAACTTGTATATCTACAATATTCTCCAAACCCAAATCGTATTCTTCCAATATTTCCTTAATATTATTAATTACTGAATGAGTTTGTGCTGTAATGTCATAATCCAAAGGAATTCCTCTCTCATCCTTTATGGGACCGCCCGGAATTTCATTATTTTTCGGAGATCTTGGCCCCATTCCACTGATGAAAAGTAAGTCTCCCACTTTGTTCAAGTGAGGATAAGCACCCATGGCCGAAGGTCCATTATTGGCTGTAAATGGCCCATCATCCATAATCAGATAATCTCCTTTGATAGTACTTCTCTATCTCCATGATAATATTCAACATCATCTTCATCAAATTCTTTATCTCCAACGGACCCTTTAGAAGGTGTCAGCATAATCACCGCACCACCGGAGCCATGCAATGCTTCGTAAGCCAATACTTCCCCATCGTAATTATTGTGTTGCCCCATAGTAGCTGCCAGCCACCAAGCAGGCTTGTATGCTACAACTTTACTAACCCTTATCTGATTATGTATATCTCTACTAAGTTGGCTAATGTCTTCTAGCCTTCCATCACCAAAGAATTCCAGTATCTTCTTATTCCATTCATCATCCTTAGCACTATGTATCCTATCTTCCGAAGGGTCGATATGTTCAGTAAACATCCTATTTGAAAGACTAGAAACTACTACCACTACTGCCTTCTTTTTTTGCGATTTTATAGCATCTCTAGCTGCCTTGCCAAGCACTATGGTCTCAGCCCTATTTGCATACATATTACTAGAAACTATGCATGCCGGTATTTTATTTTCCGGATTAAGTAATTTTAGAGCTACTATTGATCCCGTGTCAATGGGAAAACCATCATATGATACCGTTCTAGAGTGTAAACCCCTTTCCTTACAACATTCCATATATTTATTCGCAAACTCTGTATCAATTTTAAATGAATATGGCATACTTCCAAGGTAGTGAAAATCATCGTCTACATGAGTCCATGTAGGATTAGGATGTGCTTGAATTTGATGACCAACTATGCTCGGCCAGGTAGTTGAATAAACTAAGATAATATCTGCACCGCTTTCCTCTATTCTTGATTTACATAGCTCAAAACTGTCCCTTAATTTCCTATATCCACTATTCTCATCCGGACTCAGAAGAGGTTGAGGGTGAGGCGGACAATATATTCCAAATAATATCTCAGGTTCTTCATCCATATTTATCACCTACAGGACGATCTCTCTTGTTTTGGAGTTTGGATCCCAAGCTGCAATTAGATTGCCTGTACCAATTACTGATTGATAACCATATATTTCTGCAGAAAATTCTGGGAATCCCATGGCCGCCATCATCCAAGTCAGTCCGCCAGCTTCTGTTTCTGCGATTGTCTGTTCAGTAAATTCAGGAATTATATCAATAACTTCCCTCATTTTTCCTTCTCGCATTAATTCAACTAGTTTCATATCCCATACGTATTGACTATGATTGTAGATATGCTCTCTACTCATATCTTCGGGTAACGGAGACTCAGTAACGAAATGTCTGTGTGATAGACTATGACTACTGATTAATACAACCTTCTTCCCACTATTTTCAATCGCCTTTGCGCAAGCTTCTCCTAATGCGCCCGCTTGCTCATTCATTACTTCTGCTGAGTAGTAATGAGCATTTCTATTGCTACTTATGGTTACTATTGGTTTATCCCACTCAGGATTAAGCATATGACATGAGGTTATTGTCCCATAATCGACCCGGAAATCAGGATTTCTCATCATCTTAGTAATAATTCCAGCTTCTGCGGCCGCACTGCGCATCTCTTCAGCCAAATCTACATCTACGGAAATATCATAATTATAACGGAAAAGGTTAGGAAAAACTGGATCCACTGATTTAGATTTAAATTTTGGTAAACCAAGAAAATGTGTTCCAATATAAGTTTGCCAATGAGGCGTAAAAATGACCATTGCATCATAATCAATATTCTTCAATTTCCTAGCTAATCGATGATAGCCCCACCTCAAGGTCTCCCATCCACCTTCCGCAAAAGCTTCATTTTGTTCAGGATTCTCTGCATAGACCACATGCGGCGGATGTGGAGCGAGACAACCCAACACTATCTCCCCTTTCGACATGACCCTCGGGTGTAGTCATAACACATGAATTCTCTCAAAGAATTAGTAGCCTTGATGAATGAATATTCATCCGATTTATTTGTGAAGTGGGACTCACCACCGTTATGGCCTGTTGCTATTCCTAGTGTATGTGGATTTTTCTCTGCATGTATGCCCTATATTTTCCAAATACCATTTTTCATTGAAGGATCTCTAATTTCACCTTTCATTTTTCTAATTCTATTAAGTCTAGGATTAAATTTCTCTCCGCCAGAAATTGGAAACAAAATCGAGTTAATTGCCGGAACATGGTTTTCGATGCTATTTTCATTTTTACCACAGTTATTTCTATTTCCATGGTTCATCATCGTTTTTCTTTTTTGGTTAGCTCAGTCAATGTATGTATGGAAAAGAAACTATCCACCATTTAGAATAGGAATTTGGATCGGAACAGGAGCAATTTCCGGACTATACATCGGCTCATTCTTTAGTCACTACATATTAGTGTAGATTTTATTCAATATTCTCAGATGGAGATAGTAATTTTATTTCTCCAAAGAAGGTTGAAATCAGTAGAATAGTTCCAATTACATATATCCACTCAAAAATTGCAGACTGAGTTAATAATATCTCATCTAACGCTACGCATGATCCACTAATGAAACCCGATCTAGAATCTATATCCAAATAATCGGGAGAAATTTGTAGATATTTATACACCCTTTCAATCATTCCTAATAATCCCAAAATTGAAATTGTAGTAAAACTAACTCTTTTTTTGATAAGTTTAGAAAATTCAACATTCTCCTGAGAAATCTTGAAGGTAATAATCACGGAAATAATTGCCCATGCGATACTACCTGTAAAGATTAGATTCGCCTGAATCAGATGCAGTCTCAAATCTTCATCCCATGGCGTAAATGCTATCCAAGATAAGCAAATTCCAGATAATATAGCTGGAAACATAGAAAATCTGTTGATAATAACCCATTTATTTTCTAGATTGTTCCTTTCCATCCACAATCCCCTAATTGCAGATATCTGAAATCCATTAATTGCTAGTAAGACCCCACAAATCGAGTATCCCATGGTAAAAATTAACCCAGCATTAGGCTGTAAGTCTAAGTCAGATATATATGGGAAGATTGGATCACATCCATCTAAAATCCAAAAAATGTATGAAAATATGGGAGTAGCAGACAATAAAATGATTGTAATTGTCAAAAATAGCTTAGTTGTGCCCAATTCAACCAATCTATTCATAATATTGCGACTTACTATACGGATTTATATTGATTCCCCAATTAATAAGTTCTAATGCCTTCACGGAAATATATGGATGGTAACAGGATATGGCTTAATGAATGCTCAAAAATTGACTTTTTTCCTAAAATTATGAAATATCCAGAGGGAACTAAAACATCTCAAGACGCTGCTAAACAATTGGGTTGTGATGTATCAAATATTGCCAAATCAATTGTATTTAGGGGTGAAGAATATGCCATTGTAGTGATTACTTCTGGTTCAAATAAAGTTGATCGAAAGGGTAAATTGAAGAGATTAGTAGGATATAAGCCAAGTATGGCAGATTCCGATTATGTCTTGAATAATACTGGATATAATGTAGGAGGGGTTCCACCCTTTGGACACCTAAAACAAACTACAATTTACTTAGACGAAGATTTATTGAATTATGATATGGTATGGGGGGCTGCAGGCACTTCTGATACTGTTTTCCCCATAAAACCAAAAAAATTACTGGACTTATCAGGGGCCAAAGTAGTCGATGTAAAACAGCAGTGATATTATGAAATTCAAAAAATTGACATCCGCATCATCAAAACTTCGAGATAAATGTGATGAACTGGCTTCAGAATTAATATTTGAAAATGTAATAGATTATGTGTATAATCCTCTAAATTATGCTTGGGACGTCCATAAGGAATATCTAAAAATTGCATCTAAGGGTAATCCTAAATGTATCCTTCTAGGCATGAATCCAGGGCCACACGGAATGGGTCAAATGGGGATTCCATTTGCAGCATCCAGTATTGTAAGAGATTTATTTGAAATAACTGGAATCAAGGTTAAGCAACCTTCAACCCTGCATCCAGCTCGTCCAGTTTTAGGTCTAGAATATCCTCGTGACGAGATTTCTGGAATCAGAATTTGGAACTTATTATCAGGATTATATGGGACTCGAGACTCAATTTTTGACAATGTTTTTGTTGTAAATCACTGCCCTCTAATGCTATTCAATGGTCAAAGAGCTACCAACATTACTCCCGATAAAATTAGGGGAATGACTGTAGAAAAACTATTGAAAGCTTGCGATGAACACTTAAAACAGGTAACTAAAATATTCGAGGCAGACACAGTAGTGGGAATTGGTAAATATGCCGAAAAAAGAGCAAAATCAGTTTTCCAAGATACCCAAATTTCAGTCAAAGGATGCTGGCATCCATCTCCAGCATCACCTCTTGCAAACAGAAATAATGGCAAGGATTGGCAAAAAAATATTACCGCAGTATTGCCGACGAATAATTAATTTTCCCGTTTTTAACGTAAAGAGTTAAGTCAACAGATACATTGTCAAATTACATGCCGACCATGATAACCCCCAAGTATCTACTTTCAAACGCCGAGAAATATGCTAATGAGCCAGCACTATCTTCAAAAGATAATTCAGGAAACTGGGAAACTTCTACTTGGTCAGAATTTTGCGACTATACTATGAATGTAACCAAATCTCTAATTGCGAATGGTTTTGAAGTAGGAGATAAACTAAGTATTTATTCCTATAATCGAAAAGAATGGTATTCTGCATATGCAGCTGCAAATATGGCAGGTGGAGCCGCTGTAGGAGTTTACCATACTTGCTCGCCAGAAGAAGTTGATTGGGTCGTAGGGAATTCAGATTCAAAGATTGTGTTTGTAGGTAATAATCCAATGGATGGAGGCGACCCATCAAAAATGTGCTCAAATCGATTGAAAAAGGTACTGGATGGACTTGAGAAGGTAAAATTAGCTGTCTTGATGGATGGAATTGAGATGAATCACGAAAAAGCAATAAGCTGGGAAGAGTTCATTTCATCAGGTTCTGAAGTTAAAGATGAAGAGGTTATGGCAATAATTGAAAACGTAAAGCCCGAAGATGTTGCCACGTTAATTTATACATCTGGAACAACAGGTAA
>DAJW01000095.1 GCA_002496485.1 Euryarchaeota archaeon UBA36 | reverse complement strand
CCACGAGTCTCTCCAAGGGTCTACTGTGATAGAAATAATGCTAATATTAGTGCCCATATCTAACTCAAATTCATCATAAATTTGTTTCAAATCGGCAGTGAAAACCGGACAATGATTAGGACAATTACTATAAAAAAAATTTACAATAACTATTTTCCCATCTAGGGTTTGTGAATTAAAATAATCTCCATTTGAGTCAGTTAGATTAAATTCGGAGAATGAAATATTTGAATTAATATCTTTACCATCAAAAATGTCTTTTTCTATTGACGAAAGACAACCGCTACTTAGCATCATTAAAATAATACAAAATAGCGAAAATTTCACCTTCATGGGTTCAACTCTTTTTTGTCCTGATAAGTGTTAGAGATACTATAACAAGCCAAATTAAAGTTACATCCCAAAATATACCTAGTAAATTAGTAGAATCTGAATTATCATCTAACAACTCCGGCATGTGTGAATAAATTACTTGAGTAGAAAATCCACCTTGGCCGCCGCCACCACCGCCGCCAGAATTAGCATTACTCATATCGGCAACTCCATGATAACAGAGTAGGAAATATGGGAAACCAATCATTGGAACAGTATTACCATCAGTATCAACGACTGTTTTTGAAGAGCCACTAATTGGTGTAGATACATAATAATAGGTTCCTTCAGGAAATTCTGGTGTTGCTCCAAATCTTCCATTACATTGGTCTAAATCACCCAATCCAGCCACATAATTCCAGTCATCTATTCCATTGTATCCTTGATCACCTCCATCTGAGGTTCGCTCAACCTCATAAGAGGATTTCAATGGAACTACTTGTCCATTATCATTCCAACCATACATTCCATAAATTGGATAACCGTCAAATGCCCATCCAATAATTGAAGAATGTTGGGTCGAATCGAGGTCTGTATAATCATAATTTACTATTGTCTCACCGTTAGGGTCATCCCAAAATTGACACATAGCATCATAGTGGTAATGTACCCCTCCAGGTCCATTATGAGCTCCACAATAACCTAGATCAATTGGTTGACGGTCTTCATCGAAATAAAGGAATTCAAGTGCTACTGCATCCCCTCCTGGGCCTTCTTCAGGACCAAATATAGGTACTCCATTTACCGCTACCGCTACTGCACCTCTATCGGGTGCACATTCATATGCTCCATTAGCTGCTGGACAATTTGCTGAATTATGTCCTCCTGTAGTGTCTTCAATTGGATTTAATGGGATTGTCCAGTCCAAATTTTTCTCATTTGCGTTAGCAGCAAAGGCAGATAACCAATTATGATTAGGAATTGAATTAGAAATTACTTGCATATTATTGGAATCAATTGTAACTGAAACTTCGCATTGGAACCATGGCCCAGAACCTCCGCCTCCACCTGATTGACCTGCACCTCGAGTATTAGAGGTATAGGAATTGCCTTCTCCATTCAAATCTTTTACCCATGGCCCTTGATTATCTTGACATAACCATGAATCGGATTTTTCAAATGTCTGTAAACCCTCTAAGATGAAATCTAAAATTGTATCAAATGTAGCATCGCTCTGATAAGGTAAATGATGGTCTGCTGTACTACTATGAACATCTAGTGAATTGGTGAATTTATTTGCTAAGGCGGGCGCCATACCTTTGAATGCATCATCATTCTCACCAGAAAATACCATGGCAGGAATATCAAATGGTGCGACTGCATCTATGGTATCTATCAAACCTTCATGAGTGGTAGGAAGATATCCATTGTACATAAGAGCACGATTGAATGTTTTATCAGTGTTAGCCAGATAAACTGGTACCATTGCAGCTCCTTGTGAATATCCTAAAATTGCATAAAATGGACCATTATCTTCAACCATCTGGTCTAGGTATGAAATTGAGAGGTCAGCCCAGTTAGGGTCTGTTGTAGGTTCTCCTTTACCACCTGGTGGATCTTTAATCCACACATTGTTATTTTCAGGAGTACTAGCAAATACAAAGTCAAATCCAGGTAAAGCATCCATCAAATCTTGGGTTCCTTGTTGATTTCTTAACCCATTAGCTGTTTCTCCACCACCGTGAAGTGCCAAAATCTTGGGTCGTGAAATCGGCTCTGGCTCTTCTTTCTGAGAGTCTGAACATCCAACGTCATCTACTTGTTCACCAAGTGGAGTATTTGGACACTGATCTATATTATCAGAAACTCCATCATTATCACTATCAATTTGAGAACTAGAACATCCAGATGGATTTACTGATTCACCAATTGGTGTACCTGGGCAATAATCTTCACTATTTACAACTCCATCTGAGTCATCATCGATTTGTGAATTTGAGCAACCATTGTTGTTAACAGATTCTCCTTTAGGAGTATTTGGGCAAATATCATCGCTGTTCATAACCCCATCTAAATCATCATCTATTTGAGAATCTGAACATCCTGTAGAGTAAACTGGCTCGCCACTTGGAGTAGAGTCGCATAAATCTTCATCATCTAATATTCCATCTGAATCCGAATCTCCAGCAGGTTTAGGAGGTACTGGTAATATTACTTCAACTATAGAATTAGATGGAGTAAATAATCCGCAAGTTGCAAAAATTGTCCCATTTCCATTAACAATATCTGTATCCATTTCCATGGAGTAATATCCAGTAGAATCATTTTTTACCCCGGTAATATCAAGTGTCGGACTTTGATACTTTGGCCTATATTCAACACTACATGTATCTGGGAATTGATGAATTAAAATAACACTCAAATATCCCATAGATGAATTATCCGAAGGTTCATCCCACAGGAAAGCAATTTTTACAGTCTCTTCTTTTGGTGCGATGATATTTATCTCAGTAACTAATAATTCGCTTCTTTGTCCTGATTCATCGGTAACTGATGACTTGACATACCATTTTCCAGGTTCAGAATATGGAACCTCTGTTTCCCAAGTCCCATCGGATGAGACCGAAATATCACCTACTTCAAATAACTTTAACAAGTTTATATGGAAGATTTCAACACTCACCTTAGAAGTGATGGGAGATTCATCGGTTACAAATCCATTTAGAGTGACGTTTTCGCCGTCCCAGTTTTTAGAATAATTACCAATCATTATTTTTGGAACTAAATTCACTTGGGTTTCTGAATTTTTTTCATCGGGTTTTTCATCCTCAGAATCGTCATTTTCTTCAGAATTTATAACTATGGTAAAAAAACCACCACTGATTAAAATTGCGACCAATAGGCCTGCAAAAAAGGACGTTTTTCCATC
>DAJW01000147.1:1318-4468 GCA_002496485.1 Euryarchaeota archaeon UBA36 | reverse complement strand
TCCAATTCAGGCTCTAAATATTACTGAAAACATTATTGTAGGAACATCAGATATTACCATAGAAATATTACCGGTTTTTGCATTAAATGTAATTGAAGCCCCAGGAAGAATAGCAGTTTTACCTCAGGAAAAACGTACAGTGGAATTTCAATTAGAAAATGTTGGAAATGCTCCAGTTTCAATAGCTTACAGCCATGATATTACTGCTGCGGAAGATAATCGTTTCAGCTCCCAAGTAACTTCCGAAGGATCTACTACTTTACAAGTTGGAGAAATACTAACACTATCTGTATCTATAACCCCAATAGCTAGTCAGCATTTCAAAGGAGAATCTGCTATTTTATCTATCGTTTTCACCCCACTAGGACAGGCTGAACTAGATCCCATAGAAATGACCACTCCCATCGAAGTTGTTAGAGTTCAAACTGACGAAGAAATTGTGCTAGATCCCGATGGCCCTGTTCTAGATCAAGGTCAAACAAGTTGTGGAGATGGTTGTGTATCGATAGTAATTCCATGGCAACATGTTCCTTCTTTAGAGTATGGAACTGGTATTAATGATGTTGAATATAACCTCTCTGTTGTTGGTATACCAACCAGACTTGTAAACTATGTAATCTATCCCGAAACACAGTGGTCATTCGATATTAATGATAAGTGTACAATGTTATCATCAAGCGACTCTCCGGGAATCGGAGCAACCATTTCTGAAGATGGAGAAGTTTCTCCCTGCTCAACAGGCTTCGAAGTCGGCCTAGTTCAAGAATTCGAAGGTGATAATATAATTCTCGATATACTACTACCAGATAAGAAAAATCTAGCATCTGGAGATGGATGGGATATCACTCTAAGACTGAAGAATGAAGCAGAAGAATCTTCTCCGAATCCATCTATATTTTGGACAGATTTCACGGTAAAATTAAGAATGAAGATTTCATCTGATCCTCTAATCGAGAATATTGAATTCAACGGGCCAGCAATTGAAGGCAACACCGCCAATCTTACCGTAAAAATAATCAATGCTGGAAATGCAATAATGCCAACAGGAACAAAAGTTATTATTCAATGCGACGGAGGTTATGCTTCCCTAGTGTCTGGGAATTCGAAAGTCACCTCAGCAGAATACATATTACCATCACTAGGGCCCTCAGAAAATTTAACAGCGCATTGGAATGTTGAAGTTTCATCATTACCATGGTGGTCCTCTAAAGAAGATTTTACTTGTCATGCTGCCTTATCTGGAACAATATCAACAATACTTGGAAACAATGCGTCAAATGATAATCTATCTGCCAAATTAACTCTATCTTCATGGGCTCCACCTACTGTAAATCTAGAAGAGTATGGGATTCCACTTCCCATTAGCATACCCTCAATAATTTTACTTACTTTCATATTACTGTTAGCTACTCTGGCATTTCTAAGAAGGGGCTTTGAAGATCAACCAAATTATTTGCATCTATCGGCGTATTTTGGTTCAGCAACTTTGGGTACAGTATGCTTGGCCTCAACTTCAAATGTCATCCCACCTCTAGCGGCAATATTAGCAATTACTTACACTTCATTTATTGCTTATATCAGCTCATCAGAACTCCAAACAATTCATGATGATCGAAAGAAAGCAAGAATCGGCACTAGAGCGGTTTTAGACAATCATGACAATGAACAAATTAATACAAGAAATGAACTTAGAGCTATTATTTCCTGTTCATCATACGTATTCCTTCCATTTGTCTTGATAGATCCTACTTTGACAATAAGTATGGAAGGACTGAACATCGCGCTAATTCTCTTATACCTTGCTTCTTCACCTATATTGGTACACTTTATTCTAGGTACTTTGGATCGATCTTATGACAGACTTTATGGTGAGTTAGCAGAAATAGAGCTTCGTGCTATTAAAATTAAGAAAATTCTCGGAACTGTAGGTAAGCGTGATTAAATGGCCAAGAAAAATAAAATAAATTCTTCAGCTGTAGGTGGGGCTGAGGCTACTCTGAAGGTACTAGATTACATAGAAGAAGAAGCTCTCAATATACAGCATAACATTTGGAGAAATCGGCCATTTCGAGCCACAAGACAATTGAGAAAATTGAGTAAGGAAGCAGACTTTCTAGAAGAACAGATTCTGGGCCTATACAGGGCACTATCTTCTCTTGAAAATTCAATCAATGAGCTGGAAGAATCGGGAATAGATTCCTATCGCGAAGTTTCTGAATATACAGCCTTAGGACTTAGATTCTTGAGAGAAGGAAACTGGGGTGCAGCAGCCGACACTCTTGAGAAGGCCATAGTATCTATGGGACCAGATGGCTTAGAAAAGTCTCTAAATACACTTAATCGTCACTTAAATGAGTTAGGAGAATTGAGCGATACTGAGCAAATTGCATTAACTCTAGTAAGACAAGGTAAAAAGAGCTTAGAAAAAAGTAAGCTAAGCGACGCATCAACTTCTTTTGAGAAAGCAATAACTGCACTTGGCCCTGTAGCAATATCTGAGGCAATTAGTCCCTTTCTGGTTAACAGATTCTTTTTGAGTGTGGGAACCAAATGGCCTGAAGGACTAGGCCATGGATTAATGATAATCACTTTAGAAAATCTTGGAGATAATACTATTCCACCAATGAGGATGGATCCGCCAGTACCAGTAGGTTGGACCGCCAATCCTAGAATGACCGAAATACCAGAAATACCTCCCGAGGGATACATAGAGATAGGAATTGAGATTAGACCTTCTGGCTCTTTTTCAGAAACCGCTTTACTTGGTACTAGTGTATCCATCACAACTGGATACATGGTAGATTATGGTCACCTTGATGTACAGATAAGAGTTGAGAATCGAACTCCAAAAGTTATGAAAGGTCTAATTTTAGATCCATGGATGCCTTCTGGATTTCAAACCATGAGACTTCCTTTAGTCGAAAATCTAGGTCCAGGCAAAGTACTCCAGATTCCAGTAGAAATTCTAAATGTTAATGAAAGCATGGGAATTTCTTGAAAAATCATATGACTCAAACCCTGAAAACTACAATATTTTCCACTAATAATATAAGGGAAAAGCGAACACGAGGGGCCACGGGTGACACGCATATGAGTGAAGAAAACCATAATATAGAACGAAACCATGAATCTGGTTCCATCGGTATTGGA
>DAJW01000147.1:0-931 GCA_002496485.1 Euryarchaeota archaeon UBA36 | reverse complement strand
GACCGCTGAAGAACTACAGCAGAATGCCGAACAAACCAGTTCTGATACAAGAAAAGAAATCTCTGGGAAAATAAATGTAATCCAAGCATTAGTGAATACGTCTTCTGCTTCAGCTTCTGGAGATACTGATGCTGACAGCTTTATAATCACAGCAAAGGTTGCAGCAGGATCAACTGGACTTCTAGTGCAGAATGTGAATTGGGTTCTGACATGCGGTGACTCTACCACTTATGGTATGGTCTCTGGAAATCTTGGATTAGAATCACCATGGGGAGATTCGATTGCTGAGACAGCAACTGGTTCAGGGGCCGGAGCTCCTGCGGAGGGCACCTGGGATTTGAGAAATGCAGAGTCATTAGCTGGCGTAGCATACGATGCCGATGCCGAATTAACTGCTGGTACTGTATTCAAGTTTGACCTCAATGTCGATAGAGATACCGCTTCAGTTGTACAAAATGGTGACTGTAATGAACTAGCGGGTGTCGGCGAAACTTTACTCCTAAAAATCATAGTTGATGATGGTGGAACGACTGTTCAAGAACTAAAGATTGACTCTTTAACTGCGGGATCGACGGTGATTTAGATGGATGGTGAAAATATGAATATTAGAAATTTAAAAGATGAAGAATCTGGTTCCATCGGTATTGGAGCAATGATTGTATTTATTGCATTGATTCTAGTAGCTGCAGTAGCTTCTACTATCATTATCAAGACCGCTGAAGAACTACAGCAGAACGCAGAACAAACTAGCTCAGACACACGTCAACAAATATCTGGTAAAGTAGCACTAATTGATGTAGTTGTCAGATCTACTGGCGATGAATTGGCTGGTAACGGAGATGACCATATTGCAACAATGGATGTGATATTCAGAATTTCTTCAGGATCTTCTGGAATTTATCCACCAGATTTGAGCTACTATATCACTTGT
>DAJW01000021.1 GCA_002496485.1 Euryarchaeota archaeon UBA36 | reverse complement strand
TCAGCCCAGTCATTCAAGTCAAGGGTAAGAGTAGCATAAGAATGATACCAATGCTCTTGAATAATGTCAGGCTGACTAATTTGAGCTGTTACTGTAGGTCCTGCTGAACTCATGGCCAATGAAGCCAATACAATTAGTACAATCCTGCGCTCCACAGCCCTCTGAAGGGGTATTTACCTAGAATCATTTTCATGGAATTAATCAAATTCTTAATTAAAATTTGTAATTCTAAATTAAAACAGAATATAATATACTCAGCTATGGACAGAAGTTCATGGCCAGATACAAAGTTTTCAACCTTACAATACCTCAAATTACACTATTAGCAGGACTAAAAATGTCTATGTTAGGGATGGTATTTTTTGGTTTAACTGATTACATCACTGCTCTCTTTCCAGTACTTTTCGGAGTAATATTAGTAGCTTCAGCAGGTGTTTCTATCAGAAAACCAGAAAAGAATGCCCTAGCAATGCATATAGCAGTTTTAACTTCAGTACTGTGTTCTATACTTGGTATATCTACCGCATTGTTTGGTACATGGACTACAGTGACTTCATTGATAGAACAATTACTGATGTCTGGAATTGCACTAGTACATCTCACACTTTGTATTAATTCGTTTTACTATGGCAGATCTCAGTCACCAGGTGATTCTCAAGTATGCGGTATTAATACCGAACTTACAGATGATAAAATGAATAGTCCTGTACCTGCATCTGTAGTAGCTCTAACTTTTGATCAGTAGATACTTACCGCTTGATAAAAAACCCCTCAGAATTTAGTACTTCTTACCTAATTTATGCGGCATTATTTTCTGCTTCCTGTCAATTTCATCGGATATGTCATGTTTAGACAACATTCCAGAAAACCTAGAATTAACCTTTGCTTGTGCAGGTGATATCGTTTCAGCAGGTCCAGTTTCAGGATTTATCATTTTAGTAATAGGAATTCCACTAATTGGAGTAGCTAAGTTGTATATCAGAAAATTATTCGATAATTTAGAATTGGATGAAGGCCTTGAAAATTTTATTTACAGATTATCTGGAGTTGCTTTATGGGCATTGGTAATTCTAACTGCAGCAAACGAGTTCGGAATTAATGTCACTGGACTAGTAATGGGACTAGGATTTATTGGACTTGCTGTTGCATTTGCAGCACAAGATACTGTTGAGAATGTAATTGCGGGTATTTTCATAATTATCGACAGACCTTTCAGAGAAGGAGAAAGAATTCTACTTCCAAAGAATCTTGGTGGTATTTACTCTAGGTGGGGAGATGTTACATACATTGGACTTAGAACCACTAGGGTTCGCTCAACCGATGGCGTTTTACTCACTATTCCCAATAAACTACTCACCAAAGATGCCGTTGCAAATTTCAGTCATAGCTCAGATATGGAATTAAGAGTAAGAATAAGATTAGGGTTAACTGCCACTTGGTCAAATGTAACTAAGGCCGAGGACATAGTCAATGATATAGCTGAAAATCATCCTGACATAGTCAAAGTACCTAAGCCCCCAGAAGCAGTACTAAGGGGATTTGGAGATCAGGAAATTGTGATGGAGATAAGATATTATGTCGATAATGCACGTAAGATGAGGCCTTCTAAATCATTTTTTGTAACCGAGATTCTTCGCAGGTTTGAAGAGAATAAGGTTACCTTAGCTTATCCTGTCAGAGTAAATATGAACAGTGAAGTTAAATTGGACGATTTGGGCTTCTAAGACTATTCTTCTTCATCAAAAGATTTTGAATTTGCATACTCTGCAGCATCACTAGGACTAAACTCATGTTCAACTATTAGGTGCCTAATCAGCAAATGCTCTTCCAATCGTCCTTTGCAAACCGGACAGGTAATTATTTTCAGATTTCTATTAATTTTCTGGTTAGCAACTCGATAATTAGGAGACCTTAGTAGTAATCTAAAGAAAGCAAGAATGAAAATTATCGATGCACACCCAAAGCCAGTAAATACAGGAGCAGGTGGAGATTTTTGCTCCAAAACTATGTCTATTGTGACAGTATTTGTAATTGAAGATCTAGACTCACTTAGATTAATTATATGGATGAAAGACTCTCCTAGAATTGTTAAAGTCAACTCAGCTCCATCATATGAATCATCTACTTCTATCAAGATTTCATAATTTCCATATTCATCTGTCTCAGAGGAAATACCTTCAAATGTATGACAATCATATTCGAACTCTGCACACTGGATTTCTATATTTTGAAATTGTACTGATGGAGAATTAGAATAGGAAATTTCTCCTGCCATTTTGTAGTTTTCAGCAGAAACTGTGGTAGAAAATAATAGAGCCATTACTATTATCCAAAAATTCCGCATACTCGCCATAGATGCTCCATAAAATCATCATACAAGTACTACTCGCCTTTGCAGTTTCCCAATCGTGAAATATTTACTAATACAGATAATTAAAGGGATTGATTGTAACGCATAATCGATACAGATGAACAAACAATATCGAGATGGGGGCGACTTAGATGTACCAAATCTAGACAAACCTCTAGAATTATTGGAATCATGGGTCAAAGAGGCAAAGGAAAAGGGCTCTGAAGTGCCCAATGCAATGGCTATAAGCACAGTATGTAATGATGGAAAATCACATAGTAGAATGGTACTTCTAAATTATCAAAACGATGAAGAAATAGGATTCTTTACAAATCTAAATAGTAACAAAGCATTAGAATTACGAAATAATAATTCTATATCTGTTGTATTTTGGTGGCCAGAATTAGAAAGACAAGTTAGATTAGAAGGTAAGGCAAGACAGATGCCCGCAAATCAAGTCTTGGATTATCATAATACTAGGCCAAGAAAAAGTCAAATCGCAGCTTGGTCTTCAAATCAGAGTGAAGAACTGCAGTCTAGAGAAGAATTAGCTGAAAAATTTAATTTTTATGAAAAAAAATTTGAAGGTATGGATGTACCTGTTCCTGAACATTGGGGCGGATTTTTGATTACCGTCGAATCAGTAGAATACTGGTCAGGAAGGCCCAATAGATTACATGAAAGAATTTTACTAACCAAACTAGAAACAGGTTGGAATCATAAGAGATTATATCCTTGAACTTGGATTTCTTACAGTTACAATAGAATAAGTTCCAATAGAGATGACTACTATTCCTAATCCAATATTCCAAACCACTAGCCAATCTAAAAATGCAACAATGCCGAAAAATATTGTTTGGAGTATTAGCAGAAAAGAGTAGATAATCGGTGCTCCATTCAATCTAGGATCCATGAAATCATAGATATATACGCCCTCGATTATTGCATAGATTCTAGCCCATATTACGTACATTATACCGAAGATTATTGGAAATGCAAAGTACTTCCAATCAACTTCAATATTATTGATTACTAAGGCTATAGCCAAAATTATCACATTAAAGTTATGCATTACTATCTCATACCAATAAAATAAATGATCAATATTTTGACGCCTTGACATCGCATCACCAATGATATGAAAAGAAACTACACATGTAACTAGAATTGCACTGGTAAATGAAGTAAAGAAAAGAATTGGAGAAATAATCAAAATCCACTTAGGAACGATAATTCCTAAAATTGTCATCCATGAAGCAGTCGCCGAAACTAAAAAATTAATGCCAATTAATCCAAAATGCCACATTGTATATGCAGCTAGACGTGTAAGTCCCTTTCTGTGCCTAGGTAGAACTTTTCTTTCTTTGAAATATAATGGAAAATCTGGAGCACCTTTGGGATCTAGTACAATCCATGCGAGTGTAAAAAAACAAATTATTGCACATGTAGTCCTAAATATTGCTAGATTAAAATCGGAAATATATTCAGAGCTGACTATATTTTCAACTGTCTGGTTTTCAATAAGTACACCAGAAGTAAAAATGAAAATCAAGGTTATAACAAGAATAATCATACTCAATAGTGCAGTATCAATTTCCTTATCTCTTTCACCGTATTCCAAAAGATTTCCAAGCATGATATACCACTATCTGCTAAATTATCCTGAAATCTGAGCTTCTATTTTTTCCGCTTGAAGCATTGCAGACCTTGTAAGAATCAGTACTATTAGAGAAGATGAAAATAATACTACACCCAATATAACAGATGTTCTCATGAGCATCAAACAAAAACCTAAAATTCCCGCACTATAACTTATTATCTCACAAATAGTAGCCAATCTCAATATTGAATTCGGCACTATTACTGCTCCACTACCATACTCTCTAATCATTCTAGAAACTAAGATATAAAGGGCCTGAAATGGAAGTGCTAAGCAAAATAATGCCATAGCTGTTATTAGTAAAAAATCTAGATTTTCAGGATCTATTTCACTTCCTTTCCAAAACAAGTTAGACAGTCCAACCGATAAAAGTCCAGTATGAACTAGAGCATTAGTAGTCGTCACACCAGGATCTGGAACTGACTCATCAGACGCCATTATTGACGTTGTAAATTATTGTACTATTGATAATTGCGCTAGATTCAAACATTAAGCTGCATATTCTGATAGTCTTTTTCCCATGACACTCTTCCATATTGGAGAAATTACGCAAGGCCACCACGATGCATAATAACCCCATTTCAATGTAGGTGTATTTTCATGTGGCCTTAGTTTCCAGAATGGTACACTGGCCCTCAAATGATGATCAGAATGTCTTGTTAATTCTAGTAGACTCCATCTTGACCATCTAGACTCAGTATTCCAAGCATGCTCAACTGCAAATCTACCTTCTCCCTCTCTTCTAAGTCCCCAATGCCTGATATAGTTCACATATTCTAGTGTCAATATGGCAATTAGTGATAGTATCAACCAACCAATTACTATTGCCACACCGTTGAACCATTCTAGATATTCAGATAATATGAGCATTGACGAGATAACAATAATTTGGAGAAATAATCCTCTGTACGATGGGTTATTAATCCCAGTCCTACCCTTTTTATTGTGAATTCTAACAGATGAAATGAATTGCCCAGGAATAGTACTAATCCAAAATGACCATAATCCCTGTTCTGCGGTAGCACTAGCTGGATCTTTTTCTGTTGCAACATTCTTGTGATGATTATGATTATGTTCGGTAGTAAAATGTGTATAATTTATACTAAATAACAAAATTCTTGCTAATCTCCATCCAGGACTTTTAGGTTTCTTATGACCTAACTCATGTGCTGTTACTGTTGCAGATGCTGCTGCACTAAGTCCAGTGGAAAGTGCTGCAATAACTAGCCAATTTGTCAAACCTTCATTGTTTGCAAAGTAAAAAAATGTACCAACTACTAATAGATGCAGTATCCCATGAACCCACAATAGGATTTCGAACGGAGTTCCGGACTCTCTAGGGGGCCTGGGTACTTTTGTCTCCCCCATTACAATATCTAGAATTGGACCGATTACCCAGATGAAAATTACTCCCATAGCCGTGTAAATGCCACCAATTAAATTCCCAATAATCACTAAAATTGGACTAATTAATCCCAAAAGATGTACTTGCCATGGCTCAGGAGTTAGTACCGCGCCTTCACTCATACAGACTTGCGTGACGTGCTCTGGTCTTAGCAATTTTCGGCGCTACAACTACTTGACAGTAAGGATTTTGAGGATTATTGAAAAAGTATTCGTGATGATATTTCTCAGCTATCCAGAATTTTTCCAACTCCTTTACCTCAGTAACAATCGGTGAATCAAAATGATCACTCAAATCTTTAATTACTAGGTTTATGTCATCTTTCTGCTCATCAGAATTATACAAAACAATACTCCTATAATGTGTTCCAATATCATTTCCTTGTCGATTTAATTGTGTTGGATCATGACTGGTAAAAAAAACCTCAAGGATTTGTTTTCGTGAAATTTTTTCATTATCAAATGAAACCTTTACAACTTCCGCATGTCCAGTTCTCTGACTACAGACTTGCTCATATGTTGGGTTTTCTAGATGACCACCTGCATATCCAGGAATAATCTCTAATGTTCCTTTAAGACCAATTAAAGCTCCTTCGGTACACCAGAAACACCCTCCACCTAGCACCAACTCTTCCATGGGTATAGGAATACGTTTAACTTTTCAAGGGAACGTTCTAACTTCTTCGATAATTTGGAGCTTCTCTAGTTATTTCAACATCGTGTGGATGACTTTCAGAGAGTCCAGCTTTAGTAATCTGAACAAATTTACAGTTTTTCTTCATTGCTTCTATAGTACCATTACCAGTATATCCCATACTAGACCTTAGTCCACCTAATAGTTGGAATAACACATTATTTGCCGAACCTCTAGCAGGAACTCTTCCTTCTATTCCTTCGGGAACATACTTTGTAGTATCTCCCTGCTCCGATTGAAAGTATCTATCATGAGATCCCTTACTCATTGCACCCACAGACCCCATTCCTCTGTATTGCTTGTATGATCTGCCCTGATAAAGAATGGTTTCACCCGGACTTTCATCTGTCCCTGCGAGCAAGGAACCAATCATTACTACATCTGCACCTGCTGCTATCGCCTTTGCTATATCTCCACTGTATTTTATTCCGCCATCAGCTATTACAGGAATTCCGAATTTTGCGCAAGTTTCTACAGCTGCCATAACTGCGGTTAATTGTGGCACTCCAACGCCAGTTACAATTCTAGTAGTACAAATAGATCCGGGGCCAATTCCCACCTTTATTCCATTTGCTCCACTTTCTATTAGAGCTTCAGCCGCCTCACCAGTTGCAACATTTCCTGCAATTATTTGTATATCGGGACCCGCTTCTTTCCTAATCATCCTAACAGTATCAATTACCCCTTTCGAATGTCCATGTGCAGTATCAACAGCGATAATATCTACTCCAGCATCTATCAAAGATAACGCTCTTTCAACTCCACCTTTTCCACTACCAGTCGCAGCAGCAACTCTCAACCTACCACGATCATCTTTGCAAGAATGTGGATTATCTCTACTTCTGTTAATGTCTCTGACCGTTATCAAACCAGAAAAACCACCTTCTGAGTTCACGACAACAAGCTTCTCAATTCTGTGTTTGTGCAGTATTCTTTTCGCATCTTCTAAATCCAGGTGTTCAGGCACTGTCACTAGTTCTTTTGTCATAACCGAAGAAACAGCAACGCCTTCATCTTCCACAAATCTAATATCTCTATTTGTTATTATTCCTACAATATTTCCAGTATCATCTATTACAGGAAATCCAGAAAATCCATAATGCGTTTTTAATTCTCTTAACTGTCCAACAGTCATTTCAGGACTAACTGTAACGGGTTCAAGAACTAGTCCAGATTCAAATCTCTTTACTTTACTGACTTCTTCAGTTTGCTTTTCAATTGACATATTTCTATGTATGACTCCCATTCCACCATTTTGCGCCATAATTATTGCCATTTCTGCTTCAGTCACTGTATCCATGGCAGCAGAGATGATTGGAGTGTTCAGTGTGATTTTTTCTGTCAACCTAGTTGAAAGGTTCACTTCTGCCGGAAGAACTTCAGATTCTGAAGGCAATAAGAGAACATCATCGAAGGTTAACGCCGTGTCGAAGCTACCTACCATTAGGACTTGGGGATGAAACTGGTTATTGAATGAATCCATTTTAAGATTAAAACGAAATGACATAGTTTGAGAAATTCTATACAATAATACAAGCGTTTAATTCAATAGTAGAACTTATTCCGAATAGATGGTGACGCAATGAAACCTACAATCATCGGATGGAGAGAGTGGTGTAGACTACCAGAACTATCACACAATCCAATGTTGGCGAAAATAGATTCAGGAGCATGGTCAAATACAATTCACGCAGAGGAAATAGAGATAATTGAAGGATTTCCAGAATCAATTGTAAAATTTAGATTAGAAAATGAACAGTCATGGATTGAAAGACCACTTCATAGATGGAGAAAAGTTAGGCCAACTTCTGGTCAACAAGTATTGAGACCTACTTTCCTTTCCACAATTGAAATTGCTGGACATGATCATCCAAGAGTAGAAATTGCCTTAGCAGATAGATCAAAGATGAAACATCGAATTATTTTAGGAAGGAATTTTTTGAGGATAGGCTACATTATTAATCCCAATAGACAATGCATTCATACAATGATTCGAACAAAAAATCGCATAATAATATCAAATGATGAATAGAATGTTAAGTTAATCTATTCTAGGTCATAATGTGCAAGAGCACTCAGTAGCAATTATGAAAGAGCCCGAACCATCACAGTGGTGGCTTAAGGGCTTAGCAATATTCATGTTCATAACTTCAGTCTTTGCCGGAATTGGTGGATTTGTTACACTACTAACTCCAATGTTTATCGATTTAATTTCCGAAGAAGTTCAGTCAGCAATAGGAGAATTACCGGAAAATGCAACACAATCTGAAAAAGATGAATGGATTGAAGAAGATGAAATATTGACTGAGACATTCGAATATATGGAAGGAATGAAGGCATTCTTGGTTATTTCAGGAGTAGCAGGATGTCTAATGGCATTAGTAGGATTTTTTTCAGTTCCTGTTCTTTGGAGTGGAGATAGAAATTTAGGAATAAAAATGGTAGCAGGAGCATTTTCAATTAATTTACTCAGTAATCTCGGTGCCCAAATATATCTATTCTCAGGACCCGGATTTATGCCCGATTACGGATTTGAAGAAGCGGGCCTTGATCCAGCTGTAATGGACAGTATAAACACAATTTCCTTAGTATCGAATATTGCTGGGTTGATTTGTTGTAATTTAGTACTTTTCTCAATCCTAGCCTTAGTTGCATCTCAAACAAAACCTGCTGGCCCTGTTGAACTCAAGTCTGGATTTCACATTAATAATTTTGAAAATTCTGACAACAAATAGATAAAATAATTATATCATAGTTTATGGGATAAACGTGGAAAATACGATAAATGTAATTTCTAAAAAAAATAATGAATTAAATTCGTTCTGGTTAAAGGGCGGTTCAATTCTTATTGCAATTTTATCAATAGCCTCACTAATTGGATTAATTTTTCTTCTTTCTGCTGGTCTATATCTTGAGAACCTATACCAAAATACAGATTCCGCAGAAGAAACCTGTAAGGATGATATGAACCCAGAAATTTGTGAGGAAGAAGTAAATTTAATTTTACAGGATTTACAAGAGTTTGTTGAATTGAAACTCTGGGATATTGGGGCTGCTCTTAGTGGACTATTATTCATCACATCAATACCTCTAATTATGACTTTATGGAGTGCAGAGAATCCAGATTTAGCTATAAAATCGTCTTGGGTATGGCTTTGTCTTCATGCAACAAGTCAGCTTTTTATAATAAATGAATACAATAATTGGAGTAAACAATTTTTGGACGAAAAGTTCGCTAATGTCCAATCACTTTTCCAGATATTTGAGACTATATTTTCATTTGCTGGAATAATTTGTTGTGAATTTTTCTTGTTTTCAATACTTGCAGTGATTACTTTCCAAGTTCGCCCAAAATCGGAACTAAAATTACAACATGAAAAAATTATTGAAAATGGTGAAGATTGATTAGGGATGCCCATTATCGTAAGCTATGCAACACATAGTGGGCGGAGTAATAGTAGTAAACACCGAAACAATAGCCGGTAAAGTAATAACAAAAAATCTCGGAGTAGTTGGCGGTTCAACAGTTAGAGCAAAGAATGTCGGTAGAGATATCTTCGCCGGTCTAAAGAATATAGTTGGTGGCGAACTAACTGCATATACCGAACTTCTAGACGAATCTAGAAATCAAGCCATATCTAGGATGATTGCAGATGCAACAGCTAGGGGTGCTAATGCTGTAATAAATGTTAGATTTGCTACAAGCGCTGTAACTGCAGGCGCTTCTGAACTATTTGCATATGGAACCGCCGTTGTTGTCGAGTGATGGTGCAATAGATGTCAGAGATAATTGTCGGCATACTAGTCGGAATAGGAATATTATTAGCCATTTTTGGAGTACTTTGGACTTTACTTTTCACTGGTATGTTCGTTTATGCAGCATTATTCAGTACAAAAAATGTTGAAAATAAGGGAGTCGAAGTTGCCCAAAGAGAAGCTGAAACACTACAAAAATTTGGAAGAGATCCACTTTCTAATATTAGGAAAGAGTACAGACAAGATGGCATTGACTCAGGTTTAGTCTATGCAAATGTAGTCTATGGACCCAGTTATTGGCATTTAATGATAGGTTGGTTTGGAAATATAGTTGGTGGGCAAATCAATATCTTACACAAAGTCATTTCCACTGGTAGGGCTTTAGCCACTCAGAGACTTAGAGAGCAGGCTGAATTAGCAGGGTGGGATGAGGTTTTGAATGTAAGAATTGATACATCAGCTTTAGCTCCTATTAGCTCTCCAAGTCGTGTAAAAGCAGTTGAAATATTTGCATACGGAACCGGAGTAAAATACAAGGGAAGTGGCAATGAATAATTCTCTTAATAATTTGAACAGAGGGAAAAATGTCTATGCAGGATCCGATAACACTAATCGAACCCCGAATAGCTAACAGACTATCAAAACAGAAATATCACTTGGTAGGTGAACACGGTGGCGTAAAGGTTTGTCATTGGACTAAACAATCTCTAGTAAATGATAGATCATGCTACAAAGGAACTTTCTATGGAATTGAAAGTCATGGTTGTATGCAAATGGCTCCTAATGTCGATACATGTAATTTAGCTTGTACATACTGTTGGCGAGAACCACATTCTGAAACTCTCAATAGAATTGATGATGATCCTTATGAATTATTTTTACAATCAGTCAAAGCTCATAGGCGATTAATCACAGGATATGGTGGAAATCCTAAGGCAGATCCAAAAAAGTTCGCCGAAGCTCAAAATCCAAAACACGTTGCTATATCCTTGAATGGAGAACCAACTCTTTACTCGAGATTAGGAGAATTTTTAGATATCTGTCATCAGCATGGTGTTTCTACTTTTTTGGTGACTAACGGCAGTCTTCCCAAGGTAATCGAAAAATTAGACCCTCTCCCTACTCAACTTTACGTCAGTGTTGATGCACCCAACAAGAAACTATTCAATTCCCTATGTAAGCCAAAATTTGATTCAGCTGCTTTTGAAAAACTAGAACAAACCCTAGAATTATTACCAAGTCTGAATACCAGAACAGTTTGTAGACATACTTTAATCAAAAATGAATCATTAGGCTATCATGAAGATTATGCTAGATTAGATAATTTAGCAGATCCAGATTTTATTGAAGCTAAAGGTTATGTTTACGTTGGCAATAGCCAAAACAATCTATCAATAGAAAATATGCCTACTCACCAAGAAGTTTTGGATTTTTCACATAAGTTAGCTCCATTGGTCGGCCGAGAGGTCCTTTCTGAACGAAGTGAAAGTAGAGTTACATTGATTGGAAAGGAAATGATTCCAGTAACATTACCAAAGAAAATTAGAGATTTACCTAGAGATTTGGGTATAGCAAAACCACAAAAACTCAATCTCCCTCAAATCTGAATCATTGGTCTTGAAGAGCCACAATCAGGACAAAGCTGATCATCACTGTCTCCATAGTCATGAAAACAAGCAGGACAAGTTTTAGACAAAGTAAGCTCAGTCTTTACACCAACATCAATCTTGTCTTCATTTACTCTTTCCATTCTTAAGAGATCTCGATCTATCTCTGGAAGCTCAAATCTCCCTGGACCGCCAATGTTGAGAAGAATATCTGGGGGAAGAGTGACAGTACCAGTATCATCAATTATCAATTCTCTAGTATCAGATAGGTTGCCAATATCTACATCTGTTCCATGTTGAGCCACAAATCTTCCATCTCTCAATTCTAGAGATCTATCACAGAAACTTGCCACCTCTCTGTTATGTGTAACCAATAAAAATGCTACATCTTCTTCTTTGTGAAGTCGAGCGAATAGTTCCAAAACTTCTCTGCTGGTAATTGGATCTAAAGCGCCTGTTGGCTCATCAGCTAATATTAGTCTAGGATTAGTAATTAACGCTCTAGCTATTGCTACTCTTTGTTGCTCTCCTCCAGATAATTGTTCAGGCTTACCTTTTGCCCTATCTCCCATTCCCAATTTGTCAAGCAAAGTCTGAGCTTTTTGCCTAGCAATATGAGGCAATACTCCCTGATGTCTCAAAGGTTGAGCTACATTATC
>DAJW01000153.1 GCA_002496485.1 Euryarchaeota archaeon UBA36 | reverse complement strand
CTTCCGGATTCCAACCTTCAGAACTTAGATTTATTTGCATTGTAGTATTTCTAGGTACTACTCCAAATTCACTGTCTATTATCGAACCATCATCCCCGATAAGATATGCTCCAAATTCAAAATCTATACTCCCATTTAGAAAATTACAATTAGCCTCAATATTTCCCAAATCACCTTTTATTTGACAAAATACTACTCTAGAAGGAATATCATAACCCCAAATAAAATACTTCAGTTCAACATCCCCATCAATCGTTAGAATGCCCGATAGGTTCCCAATTATCGGCAAAATCCAGCCTCTTTCAGACCATTCCAATATTCCATTTTGCGAATCTAAAACTATTGTTTCAGAAGTGGCTCCATGAATATTTATTGCCACTTCATCGCCAATCATGCCAGTGATGATAGGATGTGTGCCCCATGAGTAATTACTAGTTCTCGATACAACTTCTAATTGTTTTACATTGCCAACAAAGTCTCGAGCAATAACAGTAAATTCAACATCACTCCCATCCCAGTCATTCGGCGGAATAATTTCTATTGGAAGTCCCCTAATCTCACTAACACCAAGAACCATTTCACTGGCCCCCAAAATTTCCCATCCTTCCTTTAGTCCAATAATCTCAAATTCAATTGTAGTTGGAGAATTCCCTTGATTTTCTATAGAAATGTAAGAGAATCCACCTTCATCAGAAATAGGCCATTCATTTCCATTATCATTATTGATATCGAATTTTTGTATTTCTTCAACTCTTAATGGAAGCGAAATTTCAATCAATGCAGCTGAATTACCTTCTCTAACTCTTACAAATAAATCAACAGATTTACCATGTATTGCATCTATACTAGGAGTTATATTCAAAAATAAAGGAATAGAATCCCCCGGATTTACCTCGGCTAAATCTCCAATATCTCCAATTAACCATCCATTATCTCCAACAATATAACTAGAGACAAATGGAATACTAGGTGCATTACCTTTCTGATGTAATCTTAATTCGACTATCGAACCATTTTCCGAAATTTCTAGTTTGGCATTATTTGACATAACCTTCCAACCCGATAGTCTACCTACTTCAACCGTAAAACTAGAATTCCAAACTTCCTCTCCTCTCGCCAATGCAGTTAGTTTTACATTCATTTTTGATGCATTCCATGCACCTTCTGGAACGAATGTCATCACTGTAAAATTCATAGTTTGATTTACTTTTATACCATTTTTTGAACTACCGTTACTAGCCCAACCGACTGAACTATCGCCATTTACTTTGTCCAATTCTATTTCAGTAACTATAGTCAAATCATCTTCTATGTTCCCTATATTCTTCGCCGATATTGAGAAATTAGTCTCCACATTGGGAAGTATAATGAATTTCTTATCATTCAAATCTTCACTAATTTCCCAACGATGATCTTGAGTAACTTCAAAAATTATTTCCTTACTATCTGAAATACTACTATTTCCCGCAGAAGTCATGATGAATAATACTCTTATTGGAATCCTCGCTGGAGTATTTTCTGGCATTATGATAGTTAACGGGACAGTTTGAAGACTTCCCGCGCTAAGAGAAATTGGATTACTAGAAAAGTAAATTTCAATTCCCGGGTCTTCTGTGAGATTTTCATCGGTAATTATTTCATATGATAAATCATAAGAATCCAATCCATTACCGTTATTTTCCAATCTTAGTATGGCTACTTCTGACTCTCGAACATCTAATAGGAAAGGTTGAATTTCAGGATATGTTATCTCCAAACCGGCTCTGTGAATTTGTAATATTTCGATAGAAAAAGATAGTGAAAAACCTATATTTTGACTGGTTGTTTCAGAAAATGAATGAAACGCAGGTGGAGCATTGTTTGGCAAATTTAACGATAATGTCCCATTTACTCTTTCGCCACTTTCACCTATTATTTTCAATGTATCACCCTCTATTGCAACTGCTCCGCTTGACTCCCAAGTCCATCCAGGAATTGCCATTCCCGCTTCAGAAATTGACCAACTAAGATTACTACTTGAGAGGGGCATATCTGCAACAATTTCCCAATTTAATCCGGTTGATGGTACTGATCTTTGATGCGAAGGTAACATGATTATTCCTGTAGAAACAAAATTAATCGTTATTTCACTACACTGCCTTTCTTCGCCCATCCCCACACACATTGAAAGGGGAGTGGAGACTTCCGATCCAACCTCTTGATTATCCGGTATTACGATTCTAACTGTCATTTCTTTAGATTCTCCAGGGCCCAATACAGGAGAATTAATTTCATCACCAAACGAATCGTGTAACGTTAATTCGGGCCCCCAATCAGTACTGTCCCATGAAAGAGAGATAGGATTTTCTTCAGCATTCCCTAGATTTTCTACAATAATCCACGCCCTAGCTTGCCCTCCAACAAGTCCATATCCAGTGCTTGAAGCAGTACCATCAGGACCTCTGATAGATAATCCTCTAGTCCGATTTGCCTCGACAGGGAGATTATAAGATATGCTGATATTCTCATCTTCATCCAAGACTAGAGTAAGTCCCAAAAATCCAGAATCTGTTCCAAGGGCACTCTCTGGGGCAAATATCTGAATGCTGGGATTCCATAATTCCCCTACTCCTATTGCTATATTTTCTATCCCACCTGGAGTCCTATCAATCCATGTCCAATCCGATGGAAGGCTAGAATCATCTACCTCTAAACTCCATTGGCCTGCCAATCTTCCGGTAGATCTAATATTGAAATTTACTATTTCATCATCACCAGGATTAACTCTTGTTGGGTCGGTCGACATCTCAAAAGACGCATTAAAAGTCGGTACAATGATTAGCTTCTTGAACATTATATCGTTGTCTATGCGTGTTTGAGTTATATTTCCAAAAGGGTCCAAAATTAATTTGAAATTATGCTCCCCTAATCCTCCTGACCACTCAGCACTAAATGATGAAAAAACCCCATTTCCAGATGGACCTACTGGTTCTAAATTTGCCACCATCCTTCTTGCAATTTCTTCCCCATTCGCCATTAATACTACTTCTGTATTCTCTTCAGTTCCAGCAGTTCCTGCATTTTCAATGAATACATTCACTGTTACTTCTTCTCCCGCATTTGGGGAGCTAGGATTGAACTCAATGCCTTTACCATCCATTAGTGGTCTTACATCTGGCCTCGAAACAGAAATTACCATACTTCCAATTACTAAATCCAAGGTCGCATCACCATCCATATCTGCTAAAGATGGAGATGACCATGTCCTGTGACTAAGTTCAATTTCCTGACTCCAAGCTTCATTAATTCCCGCTGTGGTCCCAAATTCTCCATCAAATGCCCATAATGAACGACCAAATGCTACTAATAATTCTGGACCTTCTTCTCCATCAATTTCCATCCATGTAGGGGCAGAAACTGCAATTTCATCATTAAGTGTCCCACTACTTCCATCTATTTCCCTGCTCCAAATTTCATCAGGGTTGCCACTCCCAACATCATGACATCCAGTCACACCCGTTCTCGATGTCTGGAATGTATTCTGCCACCAAGTTACCCAACACACTCTATCATGTTCACCATCGAAATCAGTATCGATTACGCTGGGAGGGGCATCAGCAAAACCATTCGATGCTTCAAAACTCCAAATTTCTGATCCATTATCGATTTCAAGTGCTCTAAATTCCGCTCCATCTGCAGACGAGGAACCATCTGCATCACTAGGAATTGTTACAATTATCTCTGAGTCAGTATCTGAGTCTAGATTGGCAATTATTGGTCCGGGCAATCTAATATGGGGACTATTAGTGCCACCATCTAGATTATTTAGGGGAAAACCTCCTTCCCAGTTAGAATCACCTGTAGATGATTCAATTTTCCACAACCACATGGCCCCATTCTCTATCTCTATGGTAGTTAAAAATATGAATCCCGTATTTTCATCCGTTTGTACAAAAGCAGGATCAGATGGATGACTACCCTTGTCTAAACTAATTTCCCATAACTTATTGGGGGTGCCATTGATTTGCAGAGGTATAGCAAATATGGTTGGTTCTTCTGTAATTTCATTAATTGCAGCTATAACCAACTCCGCATCACCATCTAAGTCCAAATCAGCTAGAAGTGGTTGAGTAGTTGGTTTGTGATTACCAAGGACGGCTGCTGTGTATGGGCCATCATCACTACTGATTCTCAATTCTTCATCACTTAAAGTCCATAAAAGCTCCATTGAATGCCCACTGACTTGCCAACCAGTTACAGAACAATACAGCCTAGGAGACCAAGCATCGATGTATAAATTTCCTGATGCATCATATACCACAATTATTTCCGGCTTTCCATCTAGATTGATATCTACTACACTTGGGGTCGCTTTTATTTTCTCTGTCTCTCCTAAATCCACTCGCCAAGCTAAATCCGCATCCTCTCCTTCCACAATCTTCAAGAAACTCCTTTCACCACCCTGAATATCTTCCGTTTGAATGATAATCGAAAATAAAGAATTATTTCCACACCTCTCTTCAGCCACTCCATCTACTTCAATCGAATTTCTAAAGTCTGCAATAGGGGTGCCCAAAGCATCAGTCCCAATGGAGTAGGAACCAAATTCCCAATTGATTGAAGGTTCTGTAATGGAAAGAAGCGTTTCTGCATCTTTTGGCATCCCAAGTCCTGCCCCTCCTTCGGTACTATGATCTGGGACATCGGCCAATCTTGTAGAGGTCCTACCAAATTGTGGCCATGGCTGCGAACCATCTACCCATACGTTATCTTCTGAATCAGTATAATCAATTTTCTGCGTATCATCAATGAAAATTTCAAAATTATTTGCAAGAGGGGAAAGTGACATAACCAACATTATTACAACAAAAATTGAATTTTTTGATGCTCTGAAAAAATTTTCAATACTGCCGCGTACCATCATCCGAGTGCTATGAGCTTTCAAATCCACTTGAACATTCGCACCAAACCCTCATTCAGACCTACGGTCTGTATGTGTTAGAGGGTATGCCGAAAGCCCCCTTCTCCGTTGCGCTTATACCGGAGATGCGGGTCGGCGAGTCTCAAGGACCTCTCCTCCAGAGGCATGACTGATGAGGGACGGGAGGAATTCTCCCTCAAAACTCATGCCCCAGAGTGGTCCAAGATGAGGGAAAAAAATGTACACTCTTGAGACTAGAGAAGATACTATACGAATTCCGGCAGAATATATACGTAGAGGAAGAAGGTTAGAGGACCATATTGATGAATTAGCGCATGATGCATTTGAATGCCGTTTCGATGAAAACGAAAATTTCACCCTCCTAACTTTCGATCATGAAGCAGTAGGAAGGGGTAAAATTATCCATGGAGATGGAGCAATATATCAGAATGTCAGATTCAAAGCCTTGGTTTTCACAATGGAGAATAATGAGGTAGTGGATGGAGCAGTTTCAGAAGTATCAGAATATGGCGCCTTTGTAAGAATCGGTCCAATGGAAGCCTTATTGCATAAATCTCAGATTCTAGATGAACCAATTCAAGTCAATTTGGGCATTAAGCGAGTTGAAGGATCCCAATCAGGTCGAGCTATAGCAGAAGGCTCTTTTGTTCGTTCAAGAATTGTTTCTAAATCTATTAATCATAACGATCCCAGATCCAGTAAAATTGGTCTCAACTGTAAAATGGATGGCCTAGGGTCATTTGATTGGTTAGAGGATGGTGAATAATTTGGCCAAACAACCTTTTGCATGTGCCGAATGTTATAGAATTCTTCCAGATCCTCCTTCAAAAAATGAACCAGCTCAATGTATGAACTGTCCAGGATCCCATGTTACCACAGATTGGCAAGGACTTGTCGTTATTATGCACCCAGAGCGATCTGAAGTTGCTAAGAGATTGGAAATACAATCTCCGGGTAGTTATGCTTTGAAAGTAAATATAAGATAGGTGA
>DAJW01000157.1 GCA_002496485.1 Euryarchaeota archaeon UBA36 | reverse complement strand
TGGTTCTGGCGTAGTCTTATTGTTGGTTGGATTAACAATTACTGCTATTGGTGGATCAATGGTTGAAGATATCCCACCAGATAGTGAAGATTGGAGTGGCACCCTAATGTACCAAGGAGTAACTCCTAATTCATATGAAGATAGATTTGAATGGGAATCTTATTACAACGTGTGGATATCTGAAGAAGCAGATGCATCAAATTTGAAAATTGAAGTTATTGAAACGGGAACAACATTGAACCCAGGATATTTCGTACCTTGTGAAGAATTAGGTGATTGTAATATATTTGACATAGATGGAAAAATTCCCTACTATAAGTACATAGGAGAAATACAAGTTGAACAAACAGGAACTTACCAAGTTAATTTTAATATCATCAGTGGGTATGATTTTGAGGTAATGGTTAGGGAAGATTCGAGTTTCTTGGGTATACTAGGGTCAATAGGGGGAACTGCAGTTTGCTGTGGTGGTTTTGTACTAATTATAATTGGATCAATTTTAGCTGTTGTATCCGGAGATAAATCAAAATCCACTACTCAATTATATCATGTTGTGGATAATGAAGATAACAGTGTAAATTTAATCGATAATAGTTTCCAAAATTCTAACAATGTAACCGAACAAGAAGACGCACCTAATTGGTGGGAATCTAAATCAGAGAAATAACAGTTACAAATTATCTATTTATTTCAATAACATTCAGTACCTCTTTTAGTGGATTTACAGTCAATAATTGCATAGGTATCCTTTCCACCTTCAACGTAAATCATTAATTCAACATCATAATCTAGAGAAATCCTACAGCCCTCATTATCGATATCGAAATTGTTTTTATTATCGTACATATCTATCATTATAGCATAATCGATACCTGGTTCTAATACTGTAGCTCTTGCTCCAGATGCAGTATTTCCTAAATAATTATCAAGATATACCGCATAACCCCTATTGAATGGATGGGATCTATAATTATCATCAATAGAAGCTCGAGAATCTTGAGTATTTGAACCATCAAAAAAGGAAACAGATCGATAAGGAGTGATCACAGTCCTTGTTTCTTGGCAAGATATGGAATAAAATACTTCAGAGGCTTTCAATTCAATATCTCCATCGACTGTAAACCACATCAATAATTCATGATGTCCAGCTGGAGTCCCACAACCATCCTCAGTGCTTGCAGAGGATTGCCAACAAGGCTCGTAAACAAAAATTGTAATGGAATTAATTTCGATTTTAGATTGCCATCTATCATCGATTGTATCGTCTGACTGAATGCTCAAGTCCTCAACAGTTCTAATTATCACAGTAGAGGCAACTGCTGCAACTAAAATAAGACCGATAAATACAATCATGGCTCCTATGCCTATACTTCCAGACTGATTGTTCACATCAATCCACTATCAATTTACTATATTATCTTCTTCTAATAATAACAAATGCAATTAATATAGTAAAAACAATTAGTATCGAACCACCAATAATTGGAAGTTGGTCTTCAGTAATTCCTAATTGTCCAATGAATGAATCATTTCCACCTATAGAAATTAAATTTTCAACCCCCTTATCTTTTTCAATCGAAATATCTACTACTTCAGCGCCATATACATTAGTGTTACAAGATGTTGGCATTTCAGCTAAGTCAAAATTGGCATTTTCATCAAATGTGGGGCTTCCTGGACTGTCCCAACTTGTAATAACATAAACTACTGCACAACCATTCCAATCTTCATCTATATCTTGTGGAGTTAATACAGTCCAACTGCATGTATCATCACTATTAGTAATCATATACCAACAACTATTGACAGTTGCTTGACTGAATTCAAATCCTTCAGGTAATGGAGAATTTGGATCATTAGAATTTTTATTTTCTTCAATCAAATGTGCTCGTATATATATTGATCCAGGTTTGTTAGTCCAAATTTCAATTTGATCTTCGGGAATCGAGATAACAATTTCTTCACCCTCATCATATTGACCACCACCTTGTACCTCCCGAATGTATATTTCCAAATATTCTAGGAAATCTAGACTTATTATTGCTGAATCTTCTGCACCGAAAATACCCGCAGGAATACCTGCTGCCTGAGTTACTTCCGCATTAATTGAAATATTTCTTATTCCTAAGGCACCACCAAAGCCTTCTGTATTAATTTCAATATCAATATTCATTGATTCTCCAGCTGCTAGTGTAATACTTTCAGGCACCCCATTGATAGCCGTTCCATTACCAAGTGCTACTAATTTAATTTCTTCAGAGTACACCGTTGGATTCTCTATTGTACAGAATGTATTATGAGATGTATATGAATAATCAATTATTTCTATTACATCAACATCACAATCTACGCTTACAGCCGGAAAAATATTTTGTGCAGAAGTAGTCGGAGCGAGAATTGATAATGAAGATAAAAAAATACATATTGAGATACTAAAAACCGACTTCTTCATTGTTTAACCCAACTTCTCAGTATATTTCAAAACAACGTAGAATTGAGTATACATTCACTGGTTTTACTATTACATTAGTCATATCGTCTAAGAATAAGTTAAAATCTACATATGTATTCAATGAATTATGATTTTAAATATTGTAGAGCATAGTTGGGAGACAGATCAGCATTTACAAGAGCATTATTCTCGACAAGTTACTTTCGAGGCTAGTACAATTAATCAGTTAATACAAGCAGTTGAAAAATATGTAAAAGAATTAGATAATAGAGCAACAGTGAGCTGGGAATGGGATATTGGTGGTTCTGGTGGTGATTCCGGTTTTTGGGTTACGAAGATACTAGTTTCAGTAACTAAAGATTTGTATCTTTCTGAGTATAAAAATGAATAGAGTATTATACTGAATGTTTGAAGAAATACTGTGAGTCACATGCGTGATACCAACGGTTCAATCGGAATAGGTGCAATGATTGTATTCATTGCATTAATTCTAGTTGCAGCGGTAGCTTCCACTATTATCATTAAGACTATTGAAGATTTACAGCAGAACGGTGAAAATACAGCAAGTGATAGCAGAAATCTAATATCAAATAGGGCCTTAGTTGAAGGGGCTTATCTAACTTTTAATGGTGCTGCGGATTGTGAAGCAACATTGTATCAACATGCTGGATTTGGTGGTTGGTCTGCTACTTACACAGTAGGAGACTATGCAGGAGGTGACTTTCTAGATCCAAATAATGATGGTTTTGATGAAGCAACTAGTAATGATGCAACCACAATTAAGGTCGATGATGGATGTGAAATAATCATGTATGATGGCTCGGACTTTAGTGGTTGGTCTGCTAGATTAGGGGGAGGAGATCATTCTCTAGCCGACATTCGGGCCAATTCAAGACCACCTAATTGTGGTGGTAGTGGGTGTAATGATGAAATCAGCTCTATTAAGGTATTAGGATTCGAAGTTGAATTTCATATGAAATTGGCTGCTGGTTCCCGTGATGTATCCGTTGGAGATATCTCATGGTCAATTTCTTGCGATGTAGGCAGTTCTGCTGCTACTGATTCTGAGAATATTATAGTGGGAGGTTCTTCATTTCTTGATAATACAAATACTGAGGGTTTGGAAATGAATTTTATTTCATCTGAAATACTTGAGGTTGGTCCAAGATTCAAGGTTGAAGCTACATTCAAAAACTGCTCTCCGGAAGTTGGAGACAATATTCCACTAATGGTTCATATACACAATGGAGCTACATCATACTACACTCTTCCGATAAGAGATTTATCTTTAGGAACAGATATTCTATTTAGATCATGAATTAACAAATTCTTGATAATGCTTCAATATCAAATTCTGAAACAGCCAATTGTAATGCCTGCTCCTTTGAAAACCATCTTACTTCTTCAATTTCATCTTCTTTGGGTATTATTTCTTCATTAGTAAATTCACCTTCGCACCTATAAGTAAAAGAAACCCAATTAATTCCTTCCGAATTAAATATCTTACTTTGAACTATATATGAATCATTTCCTTCCTTTTTATCAGTACTTTCGCCTATATTATCTGGAATGACTATATCTATCCCCATTTCTTCTAAAGCCTCTCTTTGTGCAGCATCTCTTGGATGTTCTCCATAATCAACATATCCGCCAGGTAACGTCCAATATCCTTCAAAAAATCCACGAGCTATCTTCTGCATCAATAATTCATTCTTAGAATTTAGTATTATCACTTTACTAACGACCCTGTGCATAGTTCGATATACAACTTCTCTTACCAATGGATCTACCGCATTATCACTAATTACGGAATCTTTCCATGCCCAATTCTCAGGCCATTTTATTGAAGGCATTCCATACTCAACTGAGTGTTTCTGATCTCCAATTTTAATTATATTAACTCTTTTTAATTCCCATTGATTACAAATTTTGCTTGCTTCTTCTTTAGTCGGTAGTCTGATATAGTTTTCATCCGAATTATGCCTTCTTCCCATACTAGGGATTTGTGGGCCAATCCCTTCATCATTCACTAACAGTATTTTACCATCAATTTCTAAATATACGTATTCATTTTTGGTAATCATATTATTCCCATTTTAATATCCTAGTATCGACTTTAATTGATCTTTATAGAATAATGCTGAATTTGTCAAGCTTTCTAATTCCTCAGATTCTAATTCTAATTCAAGAATTTTTTCTACACCATTTTTGCCCAAAATTACTGGAACTCCGATATAGATATCTTCTAGGCCATATTGTCCACTAAGGTATGCACTGCATGGTAACAACCTCTTTCTGTCATTTAGAATAGTCTCAGCCATTATCGCTGCAGCCGATCCTGGAGCATAGAAGGCGCTACCACGTTCCAGTAATTTTACAATTTCCCCCCCGCCCCCTGCCGTTCTTTCACTAATTTGTTTTATTCTCTCTTCACTAATTAATTGCGTTATAGGGATTCCAGATACAGTAGTGTATCTAGGTAATGGGACCATCGTATCTCCATGCCCACCTAATACCATTGCCTGAACATCTTCATTAGACACTCCAAGTTCTTCTGATACAAAATGAGTCATTCTGGCAGAATCTAATATTCCCGCTTGACCTACCACTCTTTGTTCAGGAAAACCGGTTATTTTTTGCATATGATATGTCATTAAATCTAACGGATTTGTTACCATAACAATCACGGAATCTGGTGCATATTCTTTGATTCCATTTCCAACTTGAGTAATTATTTCAGCATTTTTTTCCACTAAATCTTCTCTTGTCATCCCAGGCTTTCGTGGAAATCCTGATGTAACTACAACTACATCCGAATTAGTAATATCTTTGTAATCTGAAGTACCAGTTACTCTACCATCGTAATTTAGTATTTGTCCACCTTGACTCATATCCAATGCTTTGCCTTTAGCAAATCCCTCGAATATATCTAACAGTACTATCTCTCCAATTTTTCTTTCTGCGAGAACAAAAGCACATGTTGCTCCAACATTACCGGCACCAATTACTGCTACCTTCTTCGCTTCATTTACCATAATCTATCCTCTAAGGCATTGGTATTAGGTTTTAGTATCGCCCATTCTGATACATAATATAGTTTGAACTCCTCGTGCAACTGTGAAAAGTAGTAATAAAGCCTTAATTGCTCTATTTTTGATTTCGTTCACTCCGACTTTTTCCATAGCGTTTAGTCTTATGATTAGTAACAACGAATTAATTTCTCAAATAGTATTTATTTTATGTAAAATATGGATATTTATTGTTCCCACCTACTGGTTCTTTAAAGTCGAAAAAAGAGAATTTCAACTAAATAAACCATCTAAATCTGCAACCAATATGGGTATAATTACTGGATTAGGACTATCGGCAATCATTCTAGTAACCTGGAATTTATTTGGAGATACGATTGATAATGTAAAAATTTTTGATGAATTAAAAAACACTGGATTAACTGATGTTAATCTTTTTATTGCTGCAACATTTTATTGGATATTCATAAACAGCCTTCTCGAAGAGTATGTTTTCCGATGGTTCATAACAATGCGCAGTATTGAATTTACTGGATCAGAAAACTATGGAATATTAATTTCTGCATTCTTATTCACATTACATCATTCACTAGCTTTACACCTACTAGGATTTGAATGGTGGCAGACCGTGATGGCTAGTTTTGGACTGATAACAGCTGCTGCCGTTTGGTCATGGCTTTATGTCCGATATAAATCAATTATTATATGCTGGATATCTCATGCCATTTGTGACATAGTTGTTTTTGGAATTGCATATCAAATCATTTTCACTTAGAGTAGTGATAGACTTATTCCGACGGCTTCAATAACAAATAACAAGTGGGACATATATTACTCTGAGTAGGGCAGGAATATCATATGAAGTTAGGAGTCCTTAAGGAGCCATCTGGTGAGAATAGAGTTTCAATTGTTCCAGCTTCAGTAAAAAAATTAATCAAAGCGGGTTTTGATGTAATTGTTGAAAATAATGCGGGAATTTTATCTTACCATAGTGATGAAGAATATCAAAATGTAGGTGCAAAAATTTCTGATAAAGCAACTGTCTTAAGTAGCGATATAATTTTATCAATTTCTCCACCAAACTTGTCAGAATTAGAATCTAATCAAATTGTAACATGTGTCGCAGATCCATTTAGGAACCATGAAATAATCAAAAACGCGATCGAATCCAAAATTACACTATTGAGTATGGATATGATACCTAGAAGACTATCTAGAGCTCAAGCAATGGATGTCAATTCAAGTCAAGATAACTTGGCCGGGTATAAAGCAGTTTTACTAGGTGCTGCTCACGTA
>DAJW01000016.1 GCA_002496485.1 Euryarchaeota archaeon UBA36 | reverse complement strand
TCTATCTTTTTTATTATTTCATTGTATGCATCTGCTGGCATTTGTAAAAATTTACCAATATAACCAGAGATATTCTCCATTGAAAAATTAAAGAGATTTGAATTTTCGTTTTCTATATCCTTGATATTATTTTTATCGGTATTTGTAGGGGTTCTATTATCTAATAACCATTCAAGGGCAGTGATTAAATCATTAATATCTTGAATTTGTTGGCCCAATCTTAATTCAATAATCTGCATGGGATTTATTGCCTGTGAAATCCATTCAGCGGGAATATTAAGTTTTTCAGTCAGCTCAGATTCTATGTTTTGTTTTATTGTGATTGGTAATTGCTCTAATTCTGATAGTAAAGATTTGAGTCGTTTGTAGGATTTGAAAGAATCTGAAATTTCAAAAATAAACCATCCAACAAAGAAAAGTATTGCAAATAAAGTTACTATGGGATAACTGTCGAAATCGGAGAATTTTAATTGCTTAAATTCGAACCACCAAAGTATAGGTATAGATACTAATACTGGTAAGAACGAATGTTTTACTTCATTTCTAATATATACTCTTAGCTCTGGAATATTAAGTTTTGATATCAGTTTGATTGCCTTGATGGATTGATTCTCGGGAATTAATTTCCTAAACTTAAATATGTATATATAAAAAAATATTGTAATGCGAATAATTGTTGGGATTACAATTGCTAAGAGCATCCAGGATCTGATATTTTGAGAAGAAAAATTTGTAATCGAGTCAACGATAAAAGTTGATTCCATGACATATCGTTGAATGCGTTGGAAATCAATATATCTATTTGCAATTGTAGCAGCAATGTTACTGGTGTTTTGGTTTATATGTAGCTTGGTTCCTAGTATCTATTCGAAAAATTTAGAGATTTCTTGTAGTGTTTTTCTCTTTAAATTAGGAATTTTTGCATCATCTCTTGGGTATCCTATCGGCATCACTAGCATCGCGTGTTCGTGATCAGGCCTTTTGAGTATGTCCCTTAAAAATCCCATAGGAGAAGGGGTATGTGTTAGTGTTGTTAATCCCATATTATGAATTGCGGTTATAAATAAACCAGCTGCTATTCCACAGGACTCTTGAGAATAATATGTTGGTGCCCACTGGCCGTTATCTCTTTGCCTCTTACTTTGTCTAAAAATTACAACAATCCACGGAGCGTTAGAAAGGTGTTCTTTGATATGGTCTGTTCCAAGCGGCCTTAAAACTTCAGTCCATGCTTCAGGCATTCTTTTTGAGTATGTTTTTTTCTCTTCAACTTCCGCTGCTTTACGAATCTGATTTTTTATTTTTTGATTTGAAATTGCCACGAAGGTCCAAGGTTGTAGATGTGCCCCGGATGGGGCTGTACTTGCTGTTTTTATTGCAATCTCAATTAACTCTCGTGAAACATGTCTATCAGAAAAATGTCTGGTTGTTCTTCTTTTATTCATTTTTTCGAAAAATTTTTTTGCTCTAATATTCATCTCTTCTACTGTTAGTTCGTTGAAAAATAAATCTGAGAATGGGGTTTCATAGTCTTGTGTCATACATGTCCTATGCTGTACCTTTTCATCAATCTGTCTTGAGTGGATCTTAGCTCGTATCTTTTGACGTTGGAAATAATGATTTGAATGTGTTTTCGTATAACTTGGATATTTTTTTCCTCAATATTGATATCTAGGTACCCCTGAATGGCTCTGATAGCATTGACGGTGAATAGTCCCAGTCAGGATGATTCCTCAAGGCGTTTGGCGAAGCGTTTGGCGGAAATTCCAAATGAGCGTTTAGTTGAGGAAGTTATTGCTAGTTGGGATGATAATGTTAGGTTGGAAGGAGAGATTGCCATACTTAGAAGGCGTTTACGTGAGTTTGAAATTTCAAATGCTACTGAATCAAGAAATATTGCATTGACTAGCGAGCTGGAAGAGAAATTACGAATTGCGATATCAAAAAACTCACAATTAGAAAAAAAATTGCAGAATGAGAAAATAAGAAGAGAAGTTGGACAGTTAGATTCGGAAAAAATTGTAGAAATTCAAGAAAGAAATGCTAAATTATTAAGAAATGAAGAAGAGTTATTGTTATTGATACATGATATGGAAGAAGAGTTGCGACGTCTTACTTCGATTGATTGAGTTTTTTTAGAAAATCAGTAATACTAGTAGATAATTTAGATGTTATTGATTCTGAAGGTTGTGGTGTGTGTTCTTCATGCTCTGGTAGAAATGGTTCAATTTCTCTGTTATCAAACCATATTGAACTACATTTAACACACCCTTCTAATTCTATTGAGGATTCTAACGTTGAAACCTGGCCCTTGGCCATTTCTCCACCACAAGTTGGGCATTTATATCCAGCGTTCACTCCATTGAATATTCCGTTTTTTATTCGTTTGATTACTTGTGATTCCATTTTTGTTACAAGCCAACGATCGGTAATTAACATCCCCAAACAAGTATTACAATGATGTAAATGCCCCCCCATAACATCGCCATGCATTTCCATCTGAATGTTACAAGTAGGACAGTTGGTTGCTCCTTCCACACTAGTCTAGATGAGTATGGCTTCAAAACTGTATGGTTAATCTATCATTTTTGTAATGAACTCTGATAGAGTTTTTTCCAACTCCGATGCGTCCTCAAATTCTTCCACTAGATTACCAGTAATTATCCAATCAGCTCCTGCCTTTGCCACTTTCTTTGCTGTAACCCCATCACGGATTCCACCACCTACAATTAATGTTAAGTCAGTGGCATCCCTAGCGCTTTTGATTAAATCTGAGTTTACTGGTTTTTCTGCACCGCTACCTGCCTCTAGATATAACATATCGAAGCCATACATCTCTGCAGTCAGTGCGTATGAAGCAGCTCGGTCTATTTCATTTGGCTCAAGCAACTTAGCCTTACCAACTTCCCCAGCTCTTCCACCAGGTGAACATATTACATACCCCATTGAAATGGGCTCTATTCCTGCCTTTCTAATATATGGTGCCCCCGAAATCTGTTCTTCAATTAAAAATCTAGGATCTGTACTGTTCATCAACATCATGAAGGTGATAGCATCTGCTGCAGGAGAAAGTGAGGCTGCACCTTGAGGAAATAAAATAATGGGAATTTTCCAATCATTCTCATCCATATCAGAATCCTGACTAGATGCCCAAGTGACTAGTTCTAGTCCTTCCTTTATGGCTACTATGGTATCATGTACATTGGTCGAGTCAGTGTCTGAAGAGCCCCCGACTAATATCAGCTTAGTACCTGCTGAAACAGCTGCGATAGCTCTTTTGGCAGCTATATCTGGGCTTTGCTCTGCCGGATCTATTACTATTCCATGTCTGGTTCCTTGAGATCTATCGCAGATGAAATCTCTAGTGCGTCTGTCTTCATGTATCATTGTAACATTCCTATGAGGGGTTATAGATGTATAATTGTATCAATATACTCTCTAGCGTTTTTTGTTCCTGTTTTATACTGAAAATCGATTACATTTTCCGGATTAGTTCCTTGCCATTTCATTTTCTGAATCCATTGGGTATTATTTGTTTTATCTTCATTGTCTTTCCACCATATCTCAATTGTGCCATCGTTTCTTTTTCCCTGAATTCCAAATTTGGGTGCTTGTGTAGCTAAGCAAATTCCCCCATTCCAAGATTCTGAATTTTTTAGTTGAACAGTATTGTCAAAAACTCTGTCAAATTGAAGTGTGGTTTTCCCCAAATATCCGGCCCCGGAGAGTTTCAATTCATTATCTAAATTTTCTAAAATTTTTGTTCTCAGATGAAAATATGCATTTCTATCACTGAGCTGTATAGCCATGGCCTTTACTAACCATGAGTGTCTAATTGCAGTATCAGTCACTGATGGGGTTTGAGAAAAAAGATTGGAAATCCAATGTTTTGGAAAAATTGGCCACTCTTTAATAATTCCTGGGTATTCTCCCATTAGGCCTATTTCCGCTTTACTTTCAATAATATGTATCTCTACAGAATCGGTATTATCTAGAATTGTATGGGCCATGCATAAAGAGAGTAGGTTACCGCCTAGCATGGCTATCTTATTCATGGAGTATTCACCAAAGGAGTTAATGTTAATGCATGCACTGGACAAGCAGGAATACATAGTTTACAATGGGTACATGATGGTTCGTCCACAATCACAAGTAGATTATCTAATTCAAGTGCATTTACTGGACATAGCCCGACACAGGCAGCGCAACCAAAGCATCGATCATCGATTACCTCAAAAATCGTCTCTGGAATTCTAGCCATGGTAATGGCAGGCTATGATACATGTCAATATTTTCCCCACCCCCCATATTTCTATTGGAGAGAAGATCTGGGAATATTTTCTATTATTTTGATTAATATTTATAATGAT
>DAJW01000086.1 GCA_002496485.1 Euryarchaeota archaeon UBA36 | reverse complement strand
CGACGACCCCGACAACCACGTGCTTGCGTGCCTCGCCGAGGACAGCCCCGCGCAGTGGGTTGTGGTCCACGCGGGACTGTTTCACGACCCGGGCGACATTGCCAACCCGGCCACCCATGCAGAAGTCACTTCGGGGAACCTCTCGGTTTAGATTCTCGCGAGTCCGAGACCTCTGTATCATATACCCATCAGAGGGGTAGAGCCTATGAGGAGTTGAGTAATCCAGTTATGTTAGATCTAGACAAATCTCTCCCCCTCGGCAATAAATTTCAAGCCGCAGGCTTCAGCAATCACTTCGCCTTGGAATATTGCCATTTTCTGGTGCGAGCTGCTCAGGAATGGAATGTTGAAGGAAACAGTCCGTCTATCGCCTAACGTCAAAATTCTCCCAAATATATTTCCGTTTCTGTACAATTCAATGGTACTCTTTGAGTGCGTCTTGGTCGATGTGCGTCCATCACTATCCGTAGAGGTTGATTCCCACTCATGGTAATCGCACTGGATGATGTCGCCCTTTCGATACCCAATTCTGGAAGTTTCCTCGAACTCACCAATGATACCGCGATTTTCGACAAGAATTATCGCTGCTTTGATATCCACTGAAATTCGACATCCAGCATTTTTGTCTCTTAGAGTGATAATTGCGAGGACTACGATGACCAAGAAAAGAAATCCACCCATAATTAGCCCACCTTCTTCAGCAGGACCTGTGATGTATGCAATGCCGAACCATCCCACGATTATGCTGACGGGAATGGTGAACAACAATTGCGAATAAGGCGAACGGGAATAGACCACACTTGCAGATTGCCTATTAAATTCTGAAAATATTGGTGGTTGTTCGACCGAGTCTTCTTCCGATTCGCCCTCTTTCTCACCCCACCAGTTATCGCCCCTGTCCGATTTTACGTCCATGAAGATCGATAGAGGGTGCTTTCTTTACTCATTCGTCATATGACCTACCCTTTCGCCCATATATGACTTAAGGGTCCCACTATGTTTACGATAAATAAGTAAAGAAGAGCTCCTCATACCGAATCGTGGAACGTCCTGAAATTTTCCGAAGAATTGTTCTGATCTCTATATTTTCAGTGCTCATTGCATTATCGCCGATTATTTTTTTGATTGATGGAACATTGGTAGTGGATGACATATCAATAGCTGCTATAATCGGCTTCATCATGTTTACTACATGTCCAGTTGCAGCTGCTGTCTTTCTTGTAAGCCTTATTTTTACAATTAGGTCATACAATAAGTCTCTAGATGAATACAATGAGTCGAAAGCTGAATTAGATTAACTTCCCTAGAAGAACTATTCCTCAAAGTTTTGCTAGTGCAACACTGACCTCAATACGAATCACAGATACCGTCTGACTGCGATTCCGCTCAATGCAATACAAATGATGTATTATTCATTGGTCATCACGCTAGATTATGTGATTGATTACCAATCAGGATTCTGGTAATTTTCAAGCCCGGGATTATTTCTGACTTGACTGTTTGTTCCCACCGGCATTCTGGGTTTCCATGGAACCTGAAGTGCTGATGCCAACTCTCTGGAGTCAATTTTTCCTGCGGTGAACAACCACGAAACATCTAGGTCTGACTTTCGAGATTCATAGGGGTGTTTGCAGATTACTACCTTGTTGTAACTCGGCCCTTCTTCTCGTATTAGGCCCCATGTCCGAACACATTTGGCGTCCGAGAGCTTCATTTTGCCCTTTTCAACATCATAAAATGAGATGTTCCATAGGTCTTCGGTGGAAGTAATTGTATTATTTTTGCCATTGATCTCCAATCTATGCCTAACTAGTTGTCCGGCGATTACTCCACCTGCAAGGAAGAACCAGCAGCCACCTGTTAGTGGGAGAGTAAAAATGAGTCCGACAATCATCGCTGGATCCTCTGTTAATGCGATGCTTAAAACTGCAAATGTGGCACCCGCAGAAATCAAGAGTAGGGGGGAACAGATTATGGTCATGATGAGTGCCGATAAGTATCCTCTCTTCTTCGTGAATACAATTGGTTCTTCTTGCTCTGACCACCATTCTTCGGTAGGAATCTGTGTGCTTCCATAATTTAGGAATGGCATCAAATCTATTGTCTTTCCAGTATCATATCTTTGGTCGGGAAGGTACATGTCATTAATTTCGGAGGTGTTTTCATGAAGTCTTGTCCGTAATTCATCAAATTCCAATTCATCCGCATAATTCATTATTTTCTGGGATTTCTCTTCTGCTCTCGGGCGGTTCCTGTCTTTCCTCCAATTTTGATGTCCGAAGTTGGCTATTTCTTGGAGACCTGTGGTGATTTCTTCCTTCGAGAATTGTGAGATTTCTGAATATTCAATTAATCCAGAAATTATCCCTCTTATCACCAGTTCATCTTTGCGTGGAAGTCTGAAAAATCCTCTACCGGTATCTTCTTGAGCTTCTTGTGAAAATTGTGGCATTTTGATAAAATCATTCAGAAATTCTGAAATGGTATCTGAAGGGGATTCTTCCGGGTATTCTTCAAATCTAAATCTATCCTGGAAATCAGAATAGTTTTCATTGGCCCAAGTTCTTCTTTTAGACTCTATTATTTCTTTTAGAAGGTAATCAGAGATATTTTCATTGCGCCATTCATTGAAGTGTTTGAATTCCCATTTTCCTTTGGCATTCTTGTATTTGATAAAATCACATCTCATAAACATATCAGTGACTGCTTTGATTGCGTTAGGGTCTCTGAGCTTCCTTCTGTAATATGGAGTATTATATTCCTTTGAAGGGACCTTAACTACGGCCAAATCCATCTCTTTAGAAATGAAAGAAAAGGAATATCTAGGCGGAGGAAAACCAAAACCTACTATTGGTTCGGTTTCATATTCTTCTGGAATAAAATCAGAATATGATAGATCACTAAATTGGAAATAATCCAGTAAATCTTCGTATCGTTTCTCGGGATATACTATCCACATGCCTTTATGCTTGGGGTGAATGATTTTATGTTTTGCAGATACGAATTGACATTATGATGGTTTTCTAAGGATATCCACTAAGTTGAGTGATGTTCATTGGGAATATATGATATACTAATCTCATCATTTTGTTTCATGAAGCCAGAAAGGGCGTCTGTTGCTGCACATTACAAGTTACCTTGGTTTCTGACTTCTTTTGCAAGAATATTGGGTTTTTTTTCTAAGGATCTAGCAGCTCGTTTCCTCTGGAGGATTTTCTGTGGGCCAATCAAATTCAAGACCCCCCGCAGAGAGGCTGAATTTTACAAAAAGACCGAGCATGAAAAGATACATACGAAATCTACGAGCAAGGAAATCATGCTTTATCGGATTGCAAATGATGGTCATAAGTTATTCTTTGTGCATGGTTGGAACGGAAGATCAAGCCAATTCTACCGAATAATCGAATTACTTTCTGATAACGGTTATGATATTACAGCTATTGATCTTCCGGGACATGGAGGGTCAACTAGGAGCAGCACAAACCTACCAGAAATTACAGATTTGATATATGAGGTTACGAAATCTAGAGGGCCTTATCATGGAATTGTCTGCCATTCATTTGGGGGTGTAGCAGCACTCAACGCCGTAAGGTTCGGAGCTACATTTGAGAAAATAGTTCTAATATCTCCGGGAATGTATGAAATAAAACCGATGTTCAAGACCTTCGTCGGTCTTTTTGGTTTAGATGAGGAATACTATGCTGATAGGTTGTTTGATCTCGCTGAGTCGCTATTCGGTGCCAGCCCCGAGGAGTTTGGCTTAGACCAGTTCTCTAAACAAATAGGTACGGAGACATTGATTGTTCATTGCGAGGATGACAAGGAGGCTAAGAAAGAAATTGCACTAAATCTGCATAGTGACATGAAAAATTCTGTATTACATTTGACTGAAGGGCTCGGGCACAAGAGGATCTTGAGAGATGAAAATGTTGGAGAGATAGTAATGAATTTCTTGTAGAACTCAGATACATAGTAGCTAATGTGACTCTAAACTATACAGATTACTGAAATCATCCCATGCCCTGCCGTATTTGTTCATGGGCATTCGGAGCATAAAGGATTAAAATCGCGAAAAAGAACTTCTTCAATGACTGCCTCAAGTAGTGGGGAAAAAAGGAAAACGAGAAATATAAAAAATGAAAGTACAATAATAAATTATTTTAAATTAGTTTTGGGTTCTTGGGTTTCGGAAATTTTGATCTGACTGATAATCTCGGGCTCTTCTTCACTCACATCCCCTCCCACGACCCACCAAGGCTCGTCCGATGAGTCTGAACTTTCTGTCCCAGATATGGTGTGAAGGGCGTGGTCGGAATTGCCTGATTGGCCCGTGTCCTTTTCACCTGTGCCTTCCTTGTCAGAATACAACCACTTTAGAAGCATTATCGGGATTATGACTAAGAGAAGTGGGGGGAATAACCAGATTAGAAACAACGTAGTCCAATGCCACTCAGACTGAGGAATTGATTGATTTGAGTTCTTTTCTCGGAACGTACTTACGTTGAAATTCTTGACATCTGTTATTCCTCCCTTGTGACGTAGGCAGTAACCAGATGTCCTAAACTCCAGTGCATTACAACCATCGAATGCACACTTCCTATCCCCCATGTTTCTAGGATTAATATTAATTATTTGGATTTTTACGTATCACATAATAACAGAGAGTACTAATTTGACATACAATCGTTTACCTACTGTGGATTGAGAGATATTTATGGGAGAGAGGGTTGAAGAGAGGGGTGATAAAGGCCTGCTAAGGGCCTAAGCATGAGAGGGGAAATGTCGATAGCATAGAGCTCCAAAAAAAGTCGAGGACAGTGTTAATGTGGGAGATAGGAAGTGTGCATTCGATGGTTGTAATGCACTGGAGTTTAGGACATCTGGTTACTGCCTACGTCACAAAGATAGTTTGCCAAATGAGAAAACTCATAATTTTGAAAAGGACAGAAAAAACGGCCAATCATACAAATATGATCCTTCTCTAATCCCCAAAATTGCTCTGGGATATGTTCCATCTATCATTTTTTTGTTATTCCTGACATCATTTTCTGATGATGCATTCGCTGGATACGATATATTCATTTACAGTGGAATGTGCCTTCTTGTACTACTGCCGATTTATTCATTATATCTAATTAGGCTCACTTGGCAACAATTCACTAATAAGACACTAACATTAGGCATTGTAACGTTCTATTTTCTCTCGTTTATTGTCCCATTTCTCTGGCTAATATTTTTTGTCACATTTAGTGGCTCTCCAGCTTAGAAATGCTAATAAATGAATTAATCGAATACTGATTGTTCTAAACTGACCAACAAAGCTTCTGGGGTTTCAAGTGCAACAATTCCCTTGATATTCTGTTTTTCAACTAGAGTTTCCGGTGGCTTTGCAACTTTGATTCTCGTTCCGGATAATTTTACATTCTGATTCGGAGAAACTTCGGGGGCATCATCTGGGATGAAAACTCCTAGGCCGCCAAATTGGCTATGATGTACTATTAGTAGAACACGCCCCTCATCATCAATCTCTGATCTAACTATCCGTAGGGTGCTGTCATCTACTAGGAGTTTGTCTGCTTCTCGCCAATCATCCCAATATTCAATTTCATAATTCTCTTGGTCTTCCATTGATTCTCTGATTGCTTCTTGGCTAGATTTAACATCCTTTTTCATGTCAGATGAAACTTTGTTGAGTTTGTCTAAGAATTCTCGAATTTTTATTAGTTGTCTATCTTCAACGCCTGTCGCAGCTGTATTTGCGAGAAGAAGCATTTCCTTGATTTCATCAGCTTTGGGACTATCTACTTCAACGGCGCACTCCAGTGCTTCATCAAAAATTTCTAACGCGAACCAAGGGCGATCTACTCCTAGTAAAGAATAAGCGAGTTTGAGTAGTTGTTCGATTGAACCTTCTTTGTTCTCCTCTATTTGCTTCCTAGCTTGTTGAAGTTGAGAATTAGCAACTTCATCATCTCCGGATAGAAATCTGGAAAGTGCTGCTGCAATCAGATATGTCAGATTTGGATGTCCTCTGTCTATGGACAGTTCATTGGCCTTATCGAAAAGTTCAGCTGCCCTCTCATTAGATTCTGAAGAAAGTGATAGTAGTCCAAGTTGATTAAGTGTCTTCAACTCAGCAACATCATCTAGGCTGAGACTGGATAAATATAATGATCTAGATAAATGTAATCTGGATAATTCTTGTCTACCCAGAAGTCCTGAAAGCATGCCGAGAACTGTCTCGAGTCTCGAAAGTGGTCCTGCAGTAGCACGATGTGCAATTCCTGCTATACTGTCATCCAAAGATGCCAAACCAAGTCCAATGGATTCCTGGCAACTTCTCGAGATATCTACTAAATCTGCATATATCCCTGGCAAGTCAGTTACTTCTTTCATTTCTAATATCTTTTCAAGAGATTTATCAATATCAGATGCTGGGTAGCATATTTCTGGTAATTTACCTAGTTTTTTCCTTCTAGATGTTTTAACCTTCTCACCCCTGAGTATTCGTTGAAGGGTTCTGACCATCACCTCTTTCTCATCCTTTTCTTCAGCTTCATTAGTCGGACTGGGTAGGCTGGGCCTGCTAGTCAGAAGACTATCTACAAGCCAAGTAAGTTTGGATTGAACATCATACTCTGCTGCTCTACTAATAGCATATCTCATTTCTGCGGATCGGACTCTTCTGGATAGGGTCTTCATCCTAGTTGATGGTTTGCCTTCAATATCTTCTGATATCCTGAATAAGAATGTAGATGGCGGACAAGTATCAAATCCAAAACCAGCCTTTTCCTTAGTTGTAGTCATCTTGAAGTCATCTGTAACTAGAGTTACTTTCTTACCATCTTGGTGAAATCGAGCAGCAAGTATCATGAGTGATAAATCGACATCTTGTGGTGCTGCTTTCTCACCTATAGTGGATGCTACACTCCTTATCTCCGCATCAGAAACCTCTGATGTAACAAGAATATCTTGTAGTGTTTCTAGCAGGTTTGGCCTTCCTTCCCAAACTTTGAATCTAACATTCCTAACTTCACCATGTACTCCGGAAGTTACGTTGAGGGAGCTCTCGTTCTTCTGTAAGCATTTAGAGAGATCGACTTTGAACTCTTCCTTGGCAAGATTACCGAAGTGAATAAAGGCATTAGAATCGATTACCCAAGTTTTCCCTTTCATATATCTAAGTCGGATTAAATTTGGTTAAAGTTCTAACTCATAACCACATAGGTTTTTTAGAGAAAATAAAAAAATAATGGTAAATTTATAGCAATGAAATTGAGCTTCTATAAATAAAGTAGTAGCTGCAATAACATGGGAACGCTATGGCGAGGTCAAATTAAGTCTCTTTTACTCTCTACACTCTTTCTTATTTCAATAATTTCTGGATGTATATCTAAAATTAATGATAATATTGATTCGGAATTAAGCAATGTCACATATCCATCCATATGGGAACGTCACACACTTGAATGGCAGACGAATCACACATTCTCATTCTTACTGGATTCAGGGCCTTTTTCAGCTCTCGGAGTACAAGAAGCATTCATTGAAGTGGATACTAGTGAAGTATGGGAAGTTGGACCAGAAATATCTACTGTACACCTTTCTTACTGGCTACCAAATAATACCTTGAGTGGGGAAAAGGTACCGATAATTGCTGTTATAAGTCCCTATTTCTCTTACGGTCAGCCCGGGGATGAGTCTACTCCAACTAACATTGTGAGTTCCGGGCGTGGGGAGTTCATCTACCAGAACTTCGTTCCTCACGGTTACGCCTTTGCACAGGTGAGTGTATTTGGGACCGAGCTCTCGACTGGCTGCTTTGACTACCGGGGCCTCGGCGAGGGTTTGGGAATTCACAGCGCAGTAGAATGGTTAGGCTCACAGAATTGGAGTAATGGAAAGGTGGGATTATATGGAAAATCATACGAAGGTGCAACGCAATGGGAAGCTGCAGCAATGGGAAGTGAATCTCTGAAAACTATCGTTCCTGTATCTGGAACTACAGCACTACATCCGCTACTGTACAAGAACGGCAGCGCTGAAGCCAGAAGTCAGATTATGCATATGAACTATTTCTCTAGTACAGTAGACTACAATGAAGATGATCTAGATAATGTTTGTCCGGATATAGCAGAGGGATTATTTGCGGGGCCTGTTACTTACATCGGAGGAGAGTTGGATCCTTACATGCAGAATTATTACGAGGATAGGAGTCATATCAATAAGGCATTTGAAAATTGGAATGGCTCAATTTACTGGGTTCAGGGAATGCAAGACTGGAATGTAGATCCTCACCAGGTTTTTGGAGGTCCAGAAGGATTCAACTGGTATCAGGATTATATTGATGCGGGTTTCGAAGTCAGAGGTATGCTAGGCCAATGGGGGCATCATTATCCTGACCAAGTTTCTAGTCACGACAGTATTAGTAGCGGTAATGGCCTTGAGGCTAGAGGAAATATGACTCGATGGGACTGGGCACAAGATCTATTCGAATGGTTTGAGTACTATCTGAAAGACAAGGGGCCCAAACCTGGAATGACTGCTCAAATACAAAGATCTGATGGAGAATGGAGAATAGAGGAGACTTGGCCGCCTAAAGATATTGAATGGCTTGACATCTCTATGGGGGACTGCACTAACATGGGTAACAACTGGGTTGGTGGAGCTCCAGTCATAGGTGGTGTTTCGGAAGTTATTGTCGAGTGCCCACCATTAGATATTGACATACATATTTCTGGCCTTGTAAGGTTACATCTGCTAGCTTCCGCGGTATTTGATGGAGGGCAGGTTTTCGTTGAGATGCAAGACTCTTCGACTGGGACTAGGATAGGGCATGCAACAATGGATATCCGCTATCATCAAGGAGGTAACAACCCAACTGGTGTCGTACCCGGTGAAACTGTCACCATGATGATGGAATTTCAGGGAATTGATCATTTCTTAGAAGAAGGGACTGGAATTAAGCTAGTTATGACAACTACGGGTAAGGACTACCTAGCTCCAGCTTGTGGTTCAGCCTGCCCAGTACATGTTCACATTATTGATGAAAGTATTATGTCTTTACCCATTATAGAAAGGAATGGATCAAACGTCCTGATTACACATCAGAGAGATTAAATTAGTACTGTAAATTAAGTATTAGTTGAATTAATTATTTTTTGAAAATCTGTAAATAATTACTGGTATGGATGTAATGGTTAGCAAAATTAAAATTGTGAATTTTAATGAATTTAGAATAGTTAAAATATCTGTATTAATGGTTATAGAATTAGAGTCACAGTATGTGGGATAATTTTCTCCTGATTGATAAATAGATATACAAGAATTGAGAGAAGAGTATAGCTGTCTATCAGTAACTGCACTGAATGTACAATTGTGAGAAGAATAGCCTAAACCGATTTCTAAATCGCAGGGTGGACTGGTATCAGTGAAATCTTTCGGCCAATAAACTGGATCGGGATTTAAGGTTTCGATTCCATACTCGATTAATACAAATTGAAAATTTTTTGAGATTAGTAAATTACTATTACATGATATTTCAGAATCAAATTCGATAGAATTATCATTTGAGATTTCAATTGATTCTGGAGTTTTATAAATTTCACAACTTGTAGTTGGTTCTATGATTACTGTAAAATCATCTGAATCGCTTTGGGAAGCCGCACTGATAGGAATTCCATTAGCATTTCTCACTGTAGCAGTAAGAGTTCCCGTATAGTCTCCCGATTGTTGAAGAATTTGGGCCCTAGCAGAAAAAACAATCATTTTACTCTGACCTGAATCAATAACCACGCTAGAAGGTCCTGAGATTGATAAGTTAGAGCTCTGATAGAATAAATCTACTTCCTGTTGGAAATTAGAAGGATTTTCTACGAAACAGTATATTGTAGTACTTCTAGAGCTTTGAATAGGAGATACATCAATTGAATAATCATTATCCTCACAGTCAACTGAAACATCAGGTATAATTTGGGCTGTGGCTGTAAATGAATAAAATAAAATCGGAGTTGATATAGATATTAGAATTCGAATGAAAAGGGGTAGTTTCAATATAATACCTGAAATTTATACTAGGCTTTTTGATATAAAATTATAGTTTAAACTGAGATATATATCGGTGAATGACGATGATGATAGACCTATTGATGTGAATTACTTATTCTTATTCAGAATCATAAGTAAGTACTTGATTTCCGTGAGAGACGGTCGGCGGTCCAGCCAAATATGGCATCATGTTACTCATTAATTCATCATACTGGGTTTGGGATGCTTCTAACAGTTCTTTACTTTCATAAGCTGCTATACCCACCAACTCAGTTTCACTTATTCGAATTAATCTACTATTGAGTAAACCATTTATTTCGCTAAAACTATCTCTTATTGATTCCATTGTCGCCATTGCTTGGTCATACATCTCTGATTGGATTGTTGCATGTGTTATCCTGTAATACATACTCGTTCCATGGGAATAAGAGTTATGAATATTCTTCTTCCTCTTTGAACAAAAATTGCTTGAGTATGTAAAAGAACATTAAGATGATTACGGCCAATGAAAAGCACATTTCCATCCAAACCCATAGTGATCCACGCATGAGCATAAGTTTACTAATAGTGCAATCCTTGAATAGTTTCCGTCAAGTTATCAATATTGTGGCAGAAAAGTAGTGAGCCTGCCTGGATTTGAACCAGGGTCTATTGGTCCCAATCCTGGAGTCACTCATCCCCGGTTATGCCCTCGACATGAGGCAGGTCCTCGCTGACGGGGACATCGAGGG
>DAJW01000093.1 GCA_002496485.1 Euryarchaeota archaeon UBA36 | reverse complement strand
ACTCGCATGGCTTAATCGAACTCCAATAGCGGTAGCCTCCGGCAGGATCAACCGGATTTCGCGTGAGCGGAATCACATAATCCTATCAGAGTCATGAATTGTCACAAGTTGTCACTTATTGGAAAAATGGCGCAGATGCACTTCATTGAAAATTTATGAAAATATCTGCTCTTGCACCCCCTAATTAAGGGGTCAAGTTGTAATTGTGGTTAACCTCCTCAACCACGAAAATCTTTCGTGGCCGCACTTCCTCGGCTACATCTTGCATAATGGAATATATCATAGCACGTAAGTGCTCAAACTCCAACGCCTGCAGGACGCAGCATCCTGCCGAAATACCCACGGTATTTGAAAGTGACTAGAGCAAATGTGAAAAATTAGTATTCAGTGATTTATTTATGAATTCATTCGGCTCCGAAGAATTCTCTTAATACGGGATGCATTTCCATTGCCTGCTCTTTCTGAATTTGTTCATAGGTCCTAAGTATAATTCCTACTGCAAGCAATAATCCAGTACCAGTAGCATTTCCTACAGTTCCTAGTAAATCTGCTCCCGCTGCTAAAAGGCCGACAAAGGCACCAGAAAATAGCGTTACTGGTGGAATATATCTTTCCAATATTCTTTCTAGTACTACTGGATTCTTTCTGAATCCAGGTATCTGCATGCCAGTTCTTTCTATTTGTTTAGCTACATCTTTGGCTCCCATATTAGTGGTTTCAATCCAAAATTTTGCAAATACTGTAGATCCTGCAGTCATAAAGAATACATAAACGAACACATGCGTCATTATTTGTCCTAAACTATGGCCATATGCATCTCCAGTTTGATTTAGTAATGGCAACAGCCAATCTCCCACTCCGTTGACCATCGATGAATACCAAGCGAAACCATCCGAAGGCGTAGTTGCTCCAACTTCATATGATCCAAACCAATGGGCTTTGCTCCACAATCCATTTCTACCGAATATCGGAACGGTGGAGAGAACAGGGTGACTCCAAAATAGTAATGTAAACATATTAACATTGGCCAGTAATGCAGCCATCAATATAACAGGAATATTGCTGGCATATACTAGTCTGATTGGATATTGACCTCTATGTCCACGGACTTTACCATGAGTTAAAGGTAGTTCTAATTTACTTGATTCTGCATAAGCCACTATTAAGAAAACGATAATTGATGAAATTAGTGCTGCTATTGGATTAGCATGATTTAGAAGCATTAATTCGAATCCATTTTCTGAAACTAATTGCTGATTAGTTGCTGTACGTAACGTGTAGAAAATCATAGGTAATGTTCCCGAGGGTGGATTATCTATCGACATGGGGGCACCTTCAACGGTAGGCAAAGGTGAAAGAGTTCCCACAAACGTTGATTGTGCGACGCCTGCTGCAATAAATAGAGAGATTCCGCTACCTATTCCCCACTTACTAACGAGTTCATCTAGGAGGAAAACAAGCAATGAACCCAGAAATAGTTGAAAAACTATGATGGTATTCGCCCAACCTTGTCCATAATCAAGAATTAATGACTCTGATGGATCGAGAAAACCGTATACTTGTGGTATAGATTCAACTGGAATCATGATTAAAACTAAAATTTTCTGTACTCCCTGATACAATTGCTTATCTGATGAATCTTGTAAATCCAGTTGAATGATTTTAGCGCCTGAGAATAATTGCATGATAATTGATCCAGTGACTATTGGACCAATTCCTAAGTGCATAATTGAACCTGAAGCTCCGGCCATTATTGCCCTAAATGATGAGAAGATGTCTAAGGTAGAGTCGGAAAGACCGTAAATCATCACATTTGTCATCATAAAGTAGATGATTAGTACTAATGTAGTAGTCCATAATTTTTGATTAAAACGGACGTGTCCTTCGGGCTTTGTTATGCTAGGATAAACATCTACCAATCTCTTTAATCCATATAGTCGACTTTTTTCTTCGCCGACATAAAGAAAACATGCGATTGCTAAAGCTGCCATTAATCCAAATAAGGCGATTCCAACAAATAGGAATCCAACAGCTTCTGGGTCTTGTATACCCCAAAAAATTAGACCTGCCATTATTAGAAGCCAAACATATGCTTTGAAATATTTGCCCAATACAGGAATTTCGGAAATAGAATTAGGAATATCTCTCATTGTTCCCCACATAACAAAGGCGACATAAGGTATTGATGTAGCGAACATTAACAGAGCTCTTGTCTGGTCTTCGGCAATATCTCCGGTTAGGTCATCTCTTATCCAATAAAATAGGGCACCCCAATATAGGGCTGCAACGATTGCGATACCAATTACATTCGGGTTTCGCTTAACCATCAACAAGACCTCCCATAATTGTAAAATTTTAACTTTCTATTTTTTCCATTTCTACAGAACCACCGGCGGCTTCTACCTTTTCTACGGCCCTGGAGCTAGCTTCTTTGACTATGATATGCAAAGACTTGGAAATTTTTCCACTACCTAGTAATTTATCATAGCCCATCTCCGTCAAATCTATTTTTTTGCCCTGTGCAATCTCTGAAACTACTCCCACATTAATTGATGAATTGACAGTTCTAAGGGATGGGTGGCGATTAAAACCGTGCATACCCCAATGTCCGGGCATATATTTCAAACGGGTCATCACTTTGTGCTTGTTTAGTCCAGCATTCCCACGGCCACCTCTTTTTCCAGCCCCTCTGCCAGCTTTTTTACCTCTGCCATGGTATCTACTACCTCTAAATTTATTTGTTCTTGAAACCATATTATCACATCATCCTCATAACTAATTCTTTAATATCGTCTCCCCTGTAACCAAGGGCCCCCCCGACTGAAAATGACCGTTTTATTCCGCCCCATCCTTTAGAACCTCGAGGTGGATGAAGTCTGAAAACGGGCTTTAGACCTTCTATTTCTTTCGTAGTTACTTCTCCTGAAGAAAGAGCATCCGAAAATTCATTGATTGTGGAAAAGCTACTTCCTGAGTTAACATCTGAGTCAGTGAGAGGTTTGTCGCCAATCATCCTGCCCCTTTGACTTAGGATATTCTGAATGGTTTCAGAGTCAACCTTGCCCCAAGTTACGTAATCTTTAACTTTTTTTAGCATGCCTTCATAACTTGAAGTTTCGGGCACTAAAACTGCATGATTAACTCGTGTTAGGTTCAACATTGCCATTGTGTCTCTGATTTTCTTTGTTACTCCACGATCGCTGCGAACTCTAATTACTAGAAAAACCATCAAATCTTCCTCCCTTTAGTTATGTGCAATCTACTGATATCTTCTTCACTGACTTTAGTCTGATTTAATTGTTGCAGTGCATTATAAGTCGCTCTAGCGAAATTTATGGTGGAGCGGGTTTGGCCGGCAGAACGGCACCAAACATCTGTAATACCTGCCAGTTTTAGGACCCTTCTACCGTAATCACCTATCACAAGACCTTTTCCAGAAGGTGCAGGTAATAGTGTAATTCTTGTAGAGCCAGATCTTCCTGTAACTTTGAATGGTATGCTGTTACCAGGTCCTTCTGAAGACTCCCAAGAGCCATTGCCTCTCATCACTGGTATCAAGCTTAATTTTGCCTTATTGATTGCTTTTTGTATGGTGCTAGCAACTTCTTTCCCCTTACATACAGAAATTCCAATATAGCCATCACCATTTCCTACTGCGCAAAGTACATTAAATCTGACACGCCTTCCAGAATCGGTCATTCTTTGAATCATATTTACACTGAGAACATCATCTTCTAGACCCGGGATTAGAGCGTCAACTATCTCAACCTCTCTAATTGGAAATCCAGATTCCAATGCTTGTTCATAAGAAATTATTTCTCCATTCATCACCATATTTCCCAATCTAGTTCTTGGAGTCCAATTCCTGAGAGAGGCAAGTGGATCGGGGCCCCTTCGTCGATTAGATTCATCAGTGAATTCCTCGGGATTTAGTGCCATTGCAAGACCGGGAGCTAACTGTGGAGTTTCTGAATTATTTTCTTGGACTTCTTCACTCATTTCTTCGCACCTCCTGCAATTAATTTCTTACTTTTTTCGAATGCTTTAGATATTGATTCATCGATATGGGAGCCCATAACTCTGTCATCATCAGGGAAAATAGACTCTGAATGTGGAATATCTAGGCCCGCATCAATCATGCCCTTTAGAGCTGAATAAATCCTATTGCCCCTAGTAGAAGATGCTAGGCCCAAATCTAGAACTGCTTTTTTTGTTCCAGAAGAAATAGCCATATTGCCCAATGCTAGGCCGGCAAGATAGCAAGCAGGAATAGATTTTCTTGATGCTTGTTTTGGCCATTTGAATTTATCGACTAATGTTTTTCCATTTACGGAATTTAGAATTTTATCTCCATGTGGTTCAAAATCTACAATTTGGCATGTTACCTGAGTATTTGAAATTCTGACTACAGCTCTAGGAACTTCTCCTCTAAGCATCTTCATCCTTCTTTGGTAGTCAGTCTTAGCATTCCTACGTCTCTTAAATCGGAGACGTTGATTTTTTCCTTTGGCCATTATTCTTCAACTCCTAGTGAAATTCCACTTAATTCAATATTTCTCTTCATATCGGCAATAGAACGGTAAGATCCGCCTTTTGCCTTTCTGTAGTAAAATCTGTATTCTGATGGTTTTAACGTTCCTTCCGATCTTAGTTCCTTTAGTGATTTTCTCTGGGCTCTGATTCTAGACATCCACTTGTTCTTTTTTGGAGTTCGTGAGTTAGAGCTTCCTTTTCTGGATCCAGGACCTTTTCTTCGACCTTTAGATTTCTGAATCTTAATTTTCCTAGCCCTAGAACGACTTGTGCCTACAATTGGTTTAGCCTTAATTACTCCATCATCAATTAATTGTCTGATATCATTCTTTTGAACTGCATTAGTTACTTCATCTAAATAATCTGGATCAATCCAAACCCTATGAATGCCCACTTCCCTTCCTTCCTTTCTAGAGAGAATTTGTGCAGCCATTTTTTTCTGGTTTGTAATCATCATTGTAAATCGCCCTTCCTTTCAATTCTTCTTCTATTTAGTACTCTTAATCCTAAATTATCTGCCCTATCATGAATTCTAAATCTTTTTCTATTTCCAACTTTAGAGCCTATCCTAACTGC
>DAJW01000110.1:1839-5103 GCA_002496485.1 Euryarchaeota archaeon UBA36 | reverse complement strand
GAATATGGATGCACTTTTTATCCCGCAATCTCATCCCGCTAGAACTATGCAAGATACGTTCTATTTATCCCAACCAAGAAGTATCGATATCGAAGAAAAATTTCTAGATATGTGGTCCAGAGTTCACGAATATGGGCACGATACAGGTAGCAAGGGATGGGGAGGAAATTTCGACAAGAATGAATCACGAAAACCTCTACTGAGGACACATACAACAGTGAATACCATTCGCCATATCGCCGATAATCCAGGTATCCCTTCCAGAGTTTTTGGAATTGGCAGGGTATTTCGACAAGAAACAATAGACAGAACACACTTACCTGAATTCCATCAAATAGAAGGAATTATTCACGAACCAGATGCTAGTTTACCTATGCTAATAACAACGCTAAAAACCTTCTATTCAAAAATGGGATATCCAGATGTAAGAGTAAGGCCTGCTTATTTCCCATACACGGAACCTAGTGCAGAAGTCGATGTTCTTTGGAGAGGTGAGTGGCTAGAGTTGGGTGGTTCCGGAATTTTTAGGCCGGAAGTCACTGAACCTCTAGGTACCGAATGGCCAGTATGTGCTTGGGGAATGGGGTTAGAGAGATTGGCAATGCTAATTCTAGGTTTAGATGATATTCGTCAGCTATATCAACCAGATTTGGAGAAACTCAGAGAAATGCCATTATTGTAAGATTTCTCATTCATCCGCTAAGACCTTTACATCATGAATGAAATCTTCTATATTCCAGTGAATCCCAGAATAAGCGACTCGCTTCCTTTGCTCTTTGTCAATAATGAATGTTACAGTTGAATGACCTACTTCATATTCTAGCAATGCTTCATCATGAGGATTTGTGTTATCACCAGAATCTTGTTGATTAGATGAATTTCCATTATTTACATTCTCATTTACTTCATCAGATACACAGGCTAACCAATTCCCATTAGGTCTTTTCCAACCTTCATCACACATACAATGAGCACTTCCACCTGAACCCATTATCCATCCATGGCCATTACAATCTTGACCAGGTGGCAATAAAGAAATATTGGAATTACTAGCTACCCATGCTAAATTAGTTTGCATTGTTACTTCATCAATTGAATTTTGTTCTACGATTGTCCAGTTCTCATCACTGATATTCCAAGAATATAACTCCCAAGACCAGTTTGAATTCTCGGTCCAATTTCCAATAGTGCCGTTGCTAATATCATAGTTTAAACCAGCTTCACTTTCTAAAGAATATTCAGCAAATGCATTAACTCCTGAAAAACAAGAATTGGTGTAATTACTTAAACATGAATTGTCTGTAATTAATGTGGTATTATCGGGAAACAGAACAGCAAATCTTAGGGTTTTACCTTCAGGTGGGAGGCTATTATCAATGTGTGAAGAATCTACTACTACATTCCATTCATCCCATACAGATTTTATTTCAGCCCCATTAGAACTAGTTAGGTGATTCCATGTATATCCCCTTTTTTCAGTCCATTCAGATAAATGAGAAACTGTATCCCTTGCAGGATCTATAGTTATAGAGATAATTTCAATGGAATCATTATAATTGTCAAGATTATTTTGGATGTAGTCTAGATTCGATGAAATGATTAGACATATATCCGGACATGATGTATAAACAAATGCAACTACAACTACTTTGTCAGAGAAGTCCGAGAGTTTCACCTCATCTCCAAATTGATTTTCAAGATTAAAATCGGGAGCTAAAGGTGGATTTTTATATTCAGTTCCATAAATGTCCAATTCCTCAGTTCCAACATCATTGGACCCCAAGCATCCAGAAAAAACACTAGTGACCAATAACGAAATCACAACATAGACTTTAGACAGCTACATCACCTACTCCACTACAATCAGACACACTATTTAAATCAGCCAAGTTTATTGCATCAGAAGTACAATATTATTCGTCAATCAAGTACTCTATATCCTCTAGAACAAGTTCAGGATTCCAATCTAAATCCCCCCACCACACTCTTTGATTCATATTCTTATCTACGATTATAGTGCCCGTCGTATGATCTACCCAATATGCTAAAGGGTGATGTTTTATCGTTATTTGTCCATCATTCTGCTCAGTTTCTAAACCACACCCATTGCCATCTACCTCTTCTCCTTTAGGAGTATTGGGACATGTATCGAAGCCGTCAGCAACTCCATCTTCATCGGTATCATTGTTGTATGATTGCAAACCGACATCAAAATTTAGCCAAACTTTTTCTAATTCAGGCAATTCACCGCTAATATGGGGCCAATCTAGGTCTCTATCATCCGCGTAATCTTTCAAAACTGTAGAGTTATCCGTCCAAGGATCTACAGTTATGGTCAATACTTGCATTTCTTTACCATGCCTATCTCCCATCTGATCAACTATAAAGGCCAGGTTTGAACTAACAACTGGACATATGTCTGGACATCTAGTGAACAGGAATGCAACTACCAAAACCATTCCTTCATAATCAGAAATAGATATATTTTCTCCATTTTCATCTAATAGAATAAAATCCTCTACTGGAATATATGGATTGATATCTTCACCATAAAAAACATTGGTCTGCTCTTCACCAATACACCCCGATAAAAATATAAAAATAATGAATAAAGGGGCAAAAATATCTCTATTCATTAGAAAATCTCCTAGCTGTTAAAACCATTCCCAATGAAGCACTAAATGCTGCCAAATATAATAAATATCTCTCACTAGTGTTCTTTTTCTCTAATTTGTTATTATTTTCCCCCTCTTGAGTTACGTCATTTCCTAAATTAAATGTATATCCTTGAGGCGGCCCAGCTTCTTCGTGCTCATCTAGAATTACTATCACCTCAATAGTTTGCCAAAGCGAACCATTAGAGAAAATATCAAATTGATAAGTTCCCGGATTCCACTCATCAGGATTTAACCAAAATTCACATTCATCCTTTACTGAAGAGGTGTTTGAACTTAGGGTAGTACATTGCAAGTCGTGTTGACCATCTTTTGTTGAATCAACTAAAATAGTTCTATTGTATGAAACTACATTATAGAATACTAAACTATCATTTTGTAGGACTTCAGCCCCATTAGGCTGAATACTTTTTGAACGCATTATGAATGCAAATTCATTAGCTCCATGAGCTGCTACTATGGGAAAAATGAAAGTTATGGATATCAATATAGCAAGCGCTTTAATGCGCATCTTAACACCTCACATTTCTTCCTCTTCTAAACTCCATAGCGGTGGATAATTGTACCTAGGGTCATAATCTTCGTCGAA
>DAJW01000110.1:1199-1492 GCA_002496485.1 Euryarchaeota archaeon UBA36 | reverse complement strand
GTAACCATTTCCGAAATAAATACAAATCCACGAGGATCATACTGGAGCCCCCAGTCAAATGGAATCATACAGGATGCCCAACAATCAGCTAAATCATAACCCAACGTAGCTGCTGGATCATCTATCCAGTATGGGCCTGAAGGTAAGAAGTAACCAATTGTATGGGTGGTGGCAAGATTTTTAATTGCCTGAAAACCTCTTTCTGGTTCCGGAAATCCATTCTCCCATTCCAATTCTTCCCAAATTTTACCATGGTCAGTAATCCATATTCCTGCGTGATAATGTGTCCAATA
>DAJW01000110.1:573-836 GCA_002496485.1 Euryarchaeota archaeon UBA36 | reverse complement strand
ATATAGTCAGTTGGAATCCAATGCTGAGGGTGACTGGAACCATCTTCCTTAGTCCCCTCTCCAGGTAATTTCCATTTGGAAACTAAGAATGGCTTAGTTGGGTCTGTGGTATCAATAGTCCATACAAAACCAGTATGATTTTCATTTGCACCATATTCGGGAGCTATTATTGTATAATGTCTCCAATTTTCTCCATAGGTCGAATCCCCTGGACCAGTGCCACAGTTTTCTGGCCATTCTGATTCAGGTACCTTTTCACTAAT
>DAJW01000110.1:0-244 GCA_002496485.1 Euryarchaeota archaeon UBA36 | reverse complement strand
AGGTGATCATATGGAACTGCATAGTGAATATTGTCATTTCCTTGGTTAGCATCTAACCACTCTTCTGGAGACATATTTGCATGCCCGCCGCCTTCTGGACCATACCATCCATCATCTGCAGTTGAGCACCCTAACCATCTACCGACTTCTGGGGGCCAGCTTTCATCCACCCACCCAGTTGGATCCGCTTCCAAAGGCGGATCACTAACGTCTACAATCCGTAAACCAGCTCCCCAATATGATG